>CAYWWF010000001.1:0-32726 GCA_964461745.1 uncultured Oscillospiraceae bacterium
ATGGCTTTGGCGCGGGCCTCGGCTTCTTGGAGCAAGGTTTCCGCAGAAAGTGTCGTTTCGTCAAAAATTTTCACCCGCACTCGCAAGGCTTCAAGCTCGGCATCCTGTGCCTGGATACGGGCCTGTAGGGTTGAAAACGCGGTCTCCTGCTCGTTTTGGCAGGCTTCAGCCTTCGACGCCCGTTGTTCTGCATCTACGAGGTCGGTTTCAGCTTTAGAAAGCTTCAGTTTAATCTCGTTGAGGTCGTTTTCCGTATCACGAAGTTGTTGTTGCGCATCCTCAAACTTGCGCAAAGCGTCGGAGAGCTGCTTTTCGAGCCCGTCGCGCTGCTTCTCGGCGTCTTGTAAGCGCAATTCCCATGCTTCCAGGTCGGCCGCATGGGCGCGCGTGGCGTCGCTGGAGGCCGCGGTTTGTCGCGCCAGTTCCGTATCTTTTTCCTGTAAGCGCGCTTCGAGTTCCTCGATGCGTTTGGCACGGGACAACAAGTCAGCTTCGGATTGCGTCAGACGCGTTTGAAGATCCGAGGTACTTTCGCGCAACGTGTCACATTCGGCGCGCAGACGCTCCATCAGCGTCGCGTCCTGATCTCGGATGCTGATGAGTTTGCGCATATCGGCTTCAAGCTGAGCACAAGTCCCGTCTTTGGCGACGATTTCAGCGCGCAACGCTTCTACTTGCCGTTCGGCGGCCTTGAGCATGGGCGCCATTTCCGCCAGCGCGGCGTTTAAAGCGTTTGCTTGTTCTTCGAAGCGCGTCGCCGCCCGGCGAGCGTCGTCACGTTCAATGCGCAGCAAATCGGCGCCACTGCGATAGGCCTCGACCTCCTCCCGGTGCTCCCGCAGAGAAGATTCCAGGTAAGAGATGACGTCCCGGCGCTTAAAGCCACCGATCACGGAGCCTTTGAATTGTTTTCCGTCTTTTTGATCCGCCATAAACTCCCCACCTTGTTCAGAATAATAGGCGCCAAAAATCGCCGCTTAGCTCCGTTCAGACCAGCCCAATTTGGCTTGGACAACAGGAGAAGCGGAAATCAAGCGTCGGCGGGCATATACGCCTCGATGGTCTCAATCAGTTTTTCGCGCGGGGCCAGACCGACGACACGGCTTTTCTCATCTCCGTTTTTAAAGATGACGACCGTCGGAATGCTCATAACGCCATAGGAGGCGGCCAAATCACCAAACTCATCGACATTGAGTTTGCCCACCTTCGCGCGGCCTTCCATGGTCTGCGCCACTTCCTCTAAAATGGGCGCAAGCATACGGCATGGGCCGCACCAAGGGGCCCAAAAATCCACAACAACAACGCCGGGATCGGCCAAAACTTGTTCTTCGAAGGTCATTGCGTTCAGGGTTAAAATCACATCTGAGGACACAAAAAATCGCTCCTTCCAACTGGGCCGGAGACTGAGGCGGCATTGCCCGAAGAGCAGGCGATTGCGGTGTCGCCGTTGAAAATCCGTCCACAACAAAGCATGAAGACAAAAGCGCGAACGCCCTTGCGGTTGCATTCTATCACAGCAAGGAGAAAAAGGCAATTGTCTTCGTGGGATTTTCAAAACACTTCGCGTGTTTTCCAGCACATCCGGCGTTTTCAATGTTTATTTTTCCCCGTTTTTTCGCTTTACAGTCAGCCCCGCGCGTGGTATAATGGCACAGCCGACGAAGAGGTCGGATGATTTTGTGCGCCCGTGGCTCAATGGATAGAGCATCAGATTCCGGTTCTGAGGGTTGGGGGTTCGAGTCCCTTCGGGCGTGCCAGGATTTATCGAAAGCTGTCGAATGAGAATTTGACAGCTTTTGTTCTCATTTGAGATTCTGTTTTGCGCAGGAGAAAATTATGGAATTGATTCAAGTTTTAAAAGAAAGATTTGAAAAGAATGAACATCGACATCCGCGATTGAAATGGGAAACCATAGAGCAAAAATTGGATGAAACAGCCTTGAAAAAAATCGAGCAAATGGAAAAAACGGATGGTCAACCTGACTTGATTGTTTTTCAAGATAAGCTGTTGTATGTTGATTTTTCAAAGGAATCACCGGCTGAAAGACGGAGTCTTTGCTACGACAAGGAAGCGTTGGATAAAAGAAAAGAGAATAAGCCACAGGATTCAGCGGTCAACTTTGCCAACAGCATGGGCGTTACATTACTGACAGAAGAAGAATATTATTATATGCAACAGTTAGAGGATTTTGATTTGAAAACCTCCAGCTGGGTAGAAACGCCAGAGGAAATTAGAAAACAAGGTGGAGCACTGTTTTGCAATAAAAAATACGGCAGAAGCTTTACTGGTTTTAACGGAGCTGATTCGTACTACGCTGCAAGAGGGTTTAGAGCAAAGGTAGAGCTATAATGGTATAGAGCGAAGGCGTATAAAAGCAGAAAACGGGCTTCCCATTCCGCCGCCGGTTTATCGACCGGCTATTTATCAGTTGAAAAGTGCCTGACGCGAATACCATCTTTACATCCACAATATATTGTGATACTATACCAATAAGCAACTATATATAGCAGCAACGGCGTTGGAACGTCGTTCCGGGCTGTTTTCATACAACGGCCTGCCGCCGCAAAATCATGTTGATTTTGGGGCGGGGCGGTGTTGTATGGTGTTTTGTAGGTGTTTTAGGTTGATTTTGCGGCGGCACTGTTATGTATCGTGTTTTATCGGAGTTATCGTTGAAAATGGCTTTATCGGTGAGGAAAAAGGGAGGCGATAGGGTCAAATAAGGTGAACAGACGTTACGTGATGTTCAAACCCGCACTCGCAAAACCAACGATGGTGTCAACGAGTTCGGTGCCTGTGGAGGTCAAAGAGTAGACCAAGAGATAGCGGTTGTCGGTTGTAATCGGAACGGCAAGGCCATGCAACGCGCCTGCGGTGACGGTGCCGATTGCGATGATGCCCACTAATGGGGGCAAAGTCAGCAGCGTACCGGCAACGGGGCTGAAGGTATTGCTGCCTGACGGAGCCGAGTACAGTTGTACGTTTACGGTGGCTGCTCCCGTCAGGGTAACGGCGGTGGTGACACTGAGCATAGCCGAGAGGTCTGTGAGCGTTCCGGCACGCGGCGCGACGAAGGCCATATCCAGCAGTCCCGGTGTGGACAGATCGATGGTAGCACCCAAAACCACAAGGCCTGCGCTGGAATTGCCAAAGCCAAGGAAGGCAGGGACACCGGCGGCTCCGGTAAGCAAAGAGGCTATACTAATCGGGTCACCGGAAGCAAACGGAATGATGGCGCCTCCGGCAACAGGGCCGGTGTCGCCCGTGGGGCCGGTGGGGCCTGTGGGGCCTGTGGGGCCTGTGGGGCCTAAAAGACCCGGAGCGCCGGTTGGGCCTGTGGGGCCTAAAAGACCCGGAGCGCCGGTTGGGCCTGTGGGACCTAAAAGACCCGGAGCGCCGGTTGGGCCTGTGGGGCCTAAAAGACCTGGAGCGCCGGTGGGGCCTGTGGGGCCTAAGAGACCTGCAGCGCCGGTTGGGCCGGTTGGGCCAGTTGGGCCGGTTGGGCCGGTTGGGCCGGTTGGGCCGGTTGAGCCGGTTGGGCCAGTTGGGCCAGTTGGGCCAGTTGGGCCAGTTGGGCCGGTTGGGCCGGTGGGTCCGGTTGGGCCGTGGTGATGGGGATCTCTGTGGCAGCAATCACAACAACAACAGTCTGGTCGGCAATCCGGACGGCAATCCGGACGGCAGTCCGGTCGGCAACCTGGCCGACAATCCGGTCGGCAAACCGGCGGGAATTCCGGTCGGCATCTCGGTCCGCGGTCATAATCCCGACTTTGACAATCATTGAGATGACATCTGTCAGGATATTGCGAATAAACGGGACGATAAATGGTCATTGTGCAATCGTCGTCCATGTACAATCATCTCCTCCATAGAAGGCACAACACAAAAACACAAACGGAGGTATCACACCTGCACGAAGTCGCAGCAACACGGTAACAATGGCGCAGGCGAAAACCATGACCCATTGGAAATACAGCGCCTTGTCAGTATCGATCCGGGTTACTAACGTTTGCGTTTTTGTGCTGTGCCATAAAAATAAGCAGGGTCGTGCAATCATTACCCATAACATCCTATGACACAGCACAAAAAGTGGATACAGACAACGCGATGAGAAGATGAGCTAAAATAGAATGGAGGCAGAAAAGCAGATGAATGGCCGCTTAAAGGTGTGTATTTACGCCATTTGCAAGAATGAAGAAAAATTTGCGTCTCGCTTTATGGATCATGTTGCAGACGCGGATTTGGTGGTCATCGGAGACACAGGATCCACCGATCAAAGCACGGAAATCTTGCGCGCACGGGGGGCTATGGTTGTGGACGCGTGTTTGCCGATGTTTCGCTTTGATCACGCGCGAAACAAAGTCCTCAGACATATCCCGGAGGACATCGATGTCTGTCTGTCACTGGATATTGACGAACTGTTGCAACCCGGATGGCGCGCCGCGCTCGAGGCCGCTTGGCAGGCCGACAGCACCCGGGGGCATTATCGATTCAACTGGGCGCTTGAAGAGGACGGCACCCCCGCGGTGCAGTTTATCTATGAGAGAATGCACGCTCGGCACGGCTATCGCTGGATTTATCCCACCCATGAAGTACTCGAGTACATAGGCCCCGGTCAAGAGGTACACACCTTCATTCCGGGACTGACGCTGGATCATAAGCCGGATTGGTCGAAAGATCGCAGCTTCAATTTGCCGCTGCTTACACTGGCCGTAAAAGAACATCCCGAGTCGCCACGGAATCTTCACTATCTTGGGCGGGAATACATGTACGCCGAGGATTGGGATCGCTGCATTGAGACGCTGAAGCATTATTTGACGATGCCACAGGCGACCTGGGATGAAGAACGGGCGGCTTCGGCGCGTTTCATCGCACGGGCTTATCAGGCCAAGGGGGAACGAGGGGAAAGTCGGCGCTGGTTCTATCGGGCGATGGCCGAAGCGCCAAACGTCCGGGAGGCCTATGTGGAAATGGCGCGGTTGTGTTACTGGGAACAGGATTGGGTGGGCGTTTCTTGCTTTGCGCAGCAAGCCCTGGACATTCGAGACAAGACGCTTTCCTACGCCCATGAGGTGTTTGCCTGGGACCATACGCCATATGACTTGCGGGCGTTGGGGGCCTATCATTTGGGGCAGTATGCGCAAGCGGTGGAGGTATCCAAAGCGGCGATTGCCATCAAACCGGGGGATGCGAGACTGCGGCAAAACCACGCGTTGTATCAGGAAGCTCTGAGGGCGCGCGGCGGGAAGGCGGGGTGAGATTGTCGGAAAAAATTTCCCTGTACCTATTGCTTCCTTATGATATAATAGCCCCAAGGGGCTATTGCACCTGGGCCATGTCCCCATCGGCTCCCGCCTTTGGCGGAACCGCCGAGGCATGACATACGTTCGTAGGCCCTGCCGTTCCTCTTACCTCACAACAAAGGTGGTTTTTTCACCATGGGACTCATTCGCTCCCTTTTCGGCTCCCACACCGATCGGGAACTGCGTCGTCTGATGCCGCAGGTCGACGCGACCGAAGCGCTGGCCGATGTCATGGCGGGTCTTACGGACGCCGCCCTGAAGGACAAAACACAAGAATTCAAAGACCGATTGACGCGCGGGGAAACGACAGACGAAATTTTGCCCGAGGCCTTTGCCGTCGTGCGCGAGGCCAGCCGCCGCGTGCTCGGACTTTACCCGTTTCGCGTGCAGCTCATCGGCGGCGTCGTCCTGCACCAGGGCCGCATCGCCGAGATGAAGACCGGTGAAGGCAAAACGCTGGTCGCGACCCTCCCGGCCTACGTAAACGCGCTGACGGGCAAAGGCGTCCACATCGTCACGGTCAACGACTATTTGGCCCGCTACCACTCCGAATGGATGGGCAAGGTCTTCCGCTTCTTGGGACTTACCGTGGGTCTCATCGTCCACGGTGTCGAACCGGCGGACAGAAAAGCGGCCTATGCCGCCGACATCACCTACGGAACAAACAACGAGTTTGGCTTTGACTATCTGCGCGACAACATGGCTTTATATAAGGAGAACATGGTGCAGCGCGGGCACCACTTTGCCATTGTCGACGAAGTGGACTCGATTCTCATCGACGAGGCGCGCACCCCGCTGATCATCTCCGGCCAGGGCGACAAGTCCACCGAGATGTACGAGCGCGCCGACCGGCTGGTCGCGGGCTTCCGCGTCGTGAAAGTGGTGCAGCTCGACAGCAAGGCCGATCACGACGAGATGGAAGGCGACTACATCGTCGACGAAAAGGCGCGCACGGCGATGCTGACCGCGTCGGGCATTGCCAAAGCCGAGAAATATTTCAACATTGAGAACCTTTCGGACAGCGAAAACAACGAAATCATGCACCACATCAACCAAGCGCTGAAAGCGCGCGGCGTCATGCAGCGTGACATCGACTATGTCGTGCGCGACGGTCAGGTCATCATCGTCGACGAGTTTACGGGCCGCATGATGTTCGGGCGGCGCTACTCTGAAGGTTTGCATCAGGCGATTGAAGCCAAGGAAAAGGTGAAGGTCGAGCGCGAGAGCAAGACGCTCGCGACGATCACCTTCCAAAACTACTTCCGCATGTACAACAAACTCTCCGGTATGACGGGTACGGCGGTGACCGAGCAGGAGGAGTTTAGCCACATCTATAAGCTCGACGTGGTCGAGATTCCGACGAACAAGCCGATGATCCGGCAGGATCTGCCCGACGCCGTCTATAAGACCGAGGCCGGGAAGTTTCGGGCCATCATCCAGCAGATCAAAGAGTGCGTGGCGCGCGGCCAGCCCGTGCTCGTCGGTACGATTTCGATTGAAAAGAATGAACTGCTCTCAAGTATGCTCAAACGCGAGGGCATCCAGCACGTCGTACTCAACGCCAAGCACCACGACAAAGAGGCGGAAATTGTCGCGCAAGCCGGCCACCTCGGTGCGGTGACGATCGCGACAAACATGGCAGGGCGCGGCACCGACATCATGCTCGGCGGCAACGCCGAATTTTTAGCCGTGGCGGACATACGCCGCGCGGGTATTCCCGAGGAGATCATCACCGAAGCGACAGGTTACGCCGAAACCCAGAACGAGGAGATCCTCTCGGCGCGTGCGCTGTTTGTCGAAAAGCTGAAAGAACACAAACAGAAAATTGCGACCGAAGCCGAGCGCGTGCGGGAAAGCGGCGGTCTGTTCATCATCGGTACCGAGCGGCATGAGTCCCGCCGCATCGACAACCAGTTGCGCGGTCGCGCGGGCCGCCAGGGCGATCCGGGCTCTTCACGCTTCATGATCTCGATGGAAGACGACCTCATGCGCCTGTTTGGCATGTCCCGCTTTACGAATCTGCTCGAGAGCCTCGGCATGGATGAAGACACGCCGATTGACCAAAAGATGCTGTCGAACGCGATTGAAAACGCGCAGAAGCGCGTGGAGTCGCGCAACTTCCAGACGCGCAAAACCGTACTCGAATACGACGACGTCATGAACAAACAGCGTGAGATCATTTACGGCCAGCGCAAAAAGGTGCTTGACGGCGACGATGTGCAAGACAACATCAAGAGTATGATCGAGGACGTGACGCAGCGCGCCGTCTCACGCGTCGTCGGGGAGACCGCTTTTGTGGATCCCATGCATATGGAGAGCATCACCCAACCGTTTGTCGGCGTTTTCCTGCAAAAGGGCGACATGCAATACAGCCGCCAGGTGCTCGAGGACAAGAGCAAGCAGGACATCCAGCAGGAACTGTTCGAACGCGCGATGGACGCTTACGCGGCCAAAGAAGAGGCGTTGACACCGGCCATCATGCGCGAAGTCGAGCGCGTTGTGCTGTTGCGCGTGGTGGACCAGCACTGGATGAATCACATCGACGCGATGCACGAACTGCGCCAGGGCATCGGCTTGCGCGGCTATGCCCAAGTGGATCCGGTCGTGGAGTACAAGCGCGAGGGATTTGAGATGTTCGATCAAATGATCGACGAAATCCGGGACGACACCGTGCGCTACTTGTTCTTAGCTAAAGTTCGCGGCCAGGACGCGCCGCGCCGTGAACAGGTTGCCCGCGCCACATCGGAAACCCACGGTGGAGCCTCCGACGGGTCGGACAAACCGAAGCCTGTCCGCAAAACCGCCGCGCAGAAGGTTGGACGCAACGACCCCTGCCCCTGTGGCAGCGGGAAAAAATACAAGAAGTGCTGCGGTTTTGTACCGGGCAGCGAGGGCTGAGACCTGTTGGGCCCCGCCTTCGGCGGGGGCCAACGGATAAAAGCGAGTAATACTTTTGTCCAAGCATGGCATAATAAGGTAAACACACCCTGGGGCAGCCGCGCGGTGTTGCCCGGAGTCAAAGGAGAAGAACACACCATGTCCGCTATGAAGATCGCTGAAAACATTTACTGGGTCGGTGTCATCGACTGGGATGTGCGCAACTTTCACGGTTATCTCACTCCGTACGGCACCACCTACAACGCCTATCTCGTGCTTGACGAAAAAGTCACACTCATTGATACCGTGCGTCGGCCGTTTGCGCCGGAACTCTTACAGAACATTTCTGAAGTGATTGACCCCGCCCAGATTGACTATTTCATCTGCAATCACGTCGAGCCGGATCACTCGGGATCCATCCCCGCGTTTTTTGAGGCCTGCCCCGATGCCAAGATTATAGCGACGCAAAATGGCCGCAAGGAGCTCGAGGCCTATTATTTTGACGTAAACCTTTTTGAAAAACCCGACCGTTGCCAGGTGGTTAAGATGGGCGACACGCTCTGCACGGGGCAGTACACCTTCCAATTTGTCCCGATGCCGATGGTGCACTGGCCCGACAGCATGGCGACCTATCTGCCCGGACCGAACATCCTGTTTTCGAACGACGCGCTGGGGCAGCACGTCGCCTCGAACGAACGCTTTGACGATGAAATCGGGCGCGAGCGTCTGATGGAGCGCGCCGGGGACTACTACGCGAACATCGTGCTGCCGTTTGACCGGCCTGTGCAGACGCTGCTCGGTGCTGCGAGCAAATTGGATGTCAGTCTCGTTGCGCCGAGCCATGGCGTGATGCTTCGTGGCTTCATTGCCGACATCGTCGAGGCTTACGGGCGCTGGGCACGGCACGAGACCGACCCGAACCGCGCCGTGGTTATCTATGACTCCATGTGGGGCTCAACACGCGTTCTGGCCGAGCGGCTGGTGGACAAGTACGAGCGCGAGGGCAAAACCGTGGAACTCCTGAGCCTCAGTGACAACCATGTCTCTACCTGTATGGCGAAGCTTCTGGACGTGGGTACGGTGGCCGTCGGTTGCCCGACCTTAAATCGGCAAGTGTTGCCGACGATGGCGGCGTTTCTCTCATATCTCAGCGGACTAAACCCGAAAAACCGCAAGGGACAAGCCTTTGGTTCTTACGGCTGGAGCGGGGAGAGCGTCGGCATGATTGACAGCGCGCTGAAGGCTCTGGGTTGGGACTGCGGAGAGCCCATTCGCTGCCTCTGGCGTCCGCGCGGCGACGAGTCGGGACTACCGACGAGCCCCGAGGATGAGCGAAAGCTTGCGACCTCTGGGACGATTCGCTAGGAAGCGGTTCGCTATGAACCGAGGGTCAGGACAAAGTTTTTTGCAAAAGACTCGAATTCCCTAGATTTTCTTGACAATCGGAATCAAAACGGCTACACTATACGGAGAGAGTCGGCCTGTCCGCCTTTTACCTCGAAAACGGGCGTCGGGCCGGGCTCCCGTCTATGTTTTCTGCCTTATTATGGCCTTGCGTCATTGTGAGGTCTCGCACACCCGCGTCTTTGTTTTTGGCCGCTTGTGCGGCCTTTTCGCCGGAATTCCGGTGTCTGTCGGCTTGTCGTTTTTGGCAGGCCGACTTCGGTAGCCTCTGAAAACGTCCCGACGCTGCGTCGGCGGACGAAATAGCCATATGTTTTGATCGAGACTTCAAATACATCTGGAGCGTTTCACCAAGGATTTTTATGGATTCTCTTTGCTTTGGGGGAAAGGTGGATCCATCTTGTATGGGAAAACAATCTCCATCTGGTATTTGCGCGTTTTCGCGCTATGGTTATGACGATGGTGCTGCTTTTGGGTGGCTTTGACGGGATTTTCAGCGGTGTGCCTTATTATTAGGGAGGTGTTTGGTTACCCGTGATATGGGACATTTTGATTCCCGTCGTAGCCGCGCTGATAGGTATCGCCGTGGGATTTTTTGTGGGGAATATGTACCGCAAAAAGTTCGCCGAGAAAGAGATCGGCAGCGCCGAAGAGGAAGCGCGCCGCATCATCAACGATGCCATTAAGAGCAGTGAGGCCAAAAAGAGAGAGGCTTTGGTCGAAGCCAAGGAAGAAATCTTTCAAAACCGCGCGGCCTATGAAAAAGAGGTCAAAGAGCGTCGCTTGGAACTGAAAAACCAAGAAAAGCGTCTGCAACAAAAAGAAGAGTCTTTGGATCGCAAGCATGAAAACATAGAGAAAAAAGAAGAGCAGTTGCAAAAGAAACTCAAAGAGGCCGAAACGGTACGCGAAGAAGCCAACCGCCTGAAGGCCGGGCAAATGGAAGTTCTCGAGAAAATCGCGAACTTTACGACCGAAGAAGCCAAGGCATATATCATCGCCAATGTTGAAAAAGAAGTCACACACGAAGCCGCGCTGAAAATCAAGGAGATCGACGCGCGTCTTAAAGAAGAGGCCGACACGCGCGCCAGAGAGTACATTTCCGCCGCGATTCAAAAGTGCGCCGCCGACCATGTCAGCGAGGCCACGGTCAGCGTGGTGCCGCTGCCCAACGACGAAATGAAGGGCCGCATCATCGGTCGTGAAGGCCGCAACGTGCGTACCTTGGAGACACTCACGGGCGTCGATTTAATCATCGACGACACACCCGAAGCCATCACGCTGTCATCCTTTGATCCGGTGCGCCGTGAAGTCGCGCGCATTGCGCTCGAAAAGCTTATCTCCGACGGGCGCATTCACCCGGCGCGCATCGAGGAGATGGTGGAAAAAGCCCGGCGAGAAGTCGATGCGAACATCAAGGCTGAAGGCGAACGCGCGATCTTTGAAACCGGCGTGCATGGTTTGCACCCGGAACTCATCAAGCTCATCGGGCGTCTGCGTTACCGGACAAGCTACGGCCAGAACGTCTTGCAGCACTCCATCGAAGTCGCGCACATCGCGGGATCTTTGGCGGCCGAACTCGGCGAGGACATTTCGCGCGCCAAACGCGCGGGTCTCTTGCACGACATCGGCAAGTCCATCGACCATGAGGTCGAGGGTTCGCACGTGACCATCGGTGTCGACTTGGCGCGCAAGCACAAAGAACAAAACGACATCGTCCACGCCATCCATGCCCACCACGGCGACGTTGACCCCGAGACTGTCATTGCCTGTCTCGTGCAGGCCTCCGACGCCGTCTCCGCCGCGCGGCCCGGTGCTCGCCGTGAAAACCTGCAAAACTACATCAAACGTTTGGAGAAGCTCGAGGAGCTCGCTTGCAGCTTTGACGGCGTCGAAAAGAGTTTTGCCATCCAGGCTGGCCGGGAAATTCGCATCATGGTCAAACCCGACGCCATCAGCGACGACGCGATGATCTTGCTGGCGCATGATTTGGCGCGCAAGATTGAAAACGATCTGGATTATCCGGGCCAGATTAAGGTGCATGTGGTGCGGGAAACGCGGCACATCGAGTACGCGAAATAAGTTGGTATTTCAAAGGGCTGAGCCACACAAAACCGTGGCTTAGCCCTTTTGTAATATCCATTGGTTTTTTGTAGGGGTGGAGCAGAGCCCCGTCCCTACGGCGTTGGACGGGTTGAATCGTTCCAGTAAAAATTTCTTAAACCCATCTGTTTCCATTGGGAGAGAAAGGGTTTCGTCGAGGCGGATAGAAATACCTGGAAATCACGGTCTATGACTGTGCCAGATTACGAAAAACTGTCGCGATAATTCTTGCAAAATTGTGCAAAATGTTATAAAATAGATACTGGTAAGCTTTCCCTCTGGGGAAAATGACGCGCTTCAAAAAACCCAAATGATGGAGGGGAGCCAATGCTGCGCGCCATACACAAAGCGCTGTTTGTGCTGTTCCCGTTAGTGTTTGTTCTTCTGGGTGGCGGTCTATATGTTTGGGAGGCCGCGGTGATCGCCGGGCTGTTTGCTGTACTCTTGTGTGGGCGGGCGCTTCAAGTGAGCCGTCGGCAACTGATTGCGTTGGGGCTTGCTGCCCTGGGTTTTGTACTTTCCGAACTGCTGGGCGCGGGTCATGGCGCGCAAGTGGCGCTTGTGTTTTTCCTCTGTTTGTTCCTGCCCTTACTGCTTTCTGAGGCTGGGGACAAAGAAGACTTGCTTATTGGGCTGTTTTTGGCCAGTACACTCGCCACCATCCTCGGCTTGCTCGCCTATGGTAAGCTTCTTCCGGTGGCCGAGTGGGCCGGTGTGGTTGACGGGTCTTACCGTTTGCAATCCGTTTTTGGTTATGCCAATGTAGCGGCAGTGTTTTGTGGTCTTGGCGTATTGCTGGGATTGTACTTCGGCTTGAAAGAAAAGAGTCGGAGACGTGTTTTGTATCTAGTGGGCTTGGGAATAAACGCGCTTTCTTTGGTTTTAACCTTTTCCCGTTTGGGGCTTTTTTGCGTAGCTTTGGGGCTTCTTGTAGCCCTGATGTTGCAGTACAAAGCCGTGCGGCGGGTTGTCTATTGTGCGCTGCCGCTTTTGCTCATCGCGGTGGTGGTGTTGTTTTTGACCGGCAAAGCCGAGTCATTTTTAGGGACAAGCCTTGTCTCTCGGATCATCTATTGGACGGACGGCGCGGGGGTGGCACTTAAACACCCGTTTGGCATCGGTGTGAACGGTTGGGAAGATATGCAATATGCGGTGCAGACCGCGCGCTACGCCGTGCGGTACGTCCACAACGGCTACCTGCAAATACTGCTCGACGGCGGCGTACTCGCGCTGGGTGGGTTCCTCTTGCTGGTCTTCGGGAATGTCCGCAATCTTGCGCGCCGATGGAAAGAGACGCGTAGTCCGTTGTATGCGTATCTGTTGGGTGCGTTAACACTGACACTTACCCACGGTTTTGTGGATATCGATTTTTCTTTTTCGGCCCTGATGCTGACCTTGGGGCTACTATTATCGTTTGGAAACAGAGGAGGGATACAGGTTCCTAAATACTTGCCCGCGGTGGTGCTGGCGCTTGGTCTTTACGCCGGGATCGGCGAACAAAACCGGACGCCAAGGCCCAATTCCGTGGAAGGGTTGTCGGCTCAATGCACTGTAGCGTATCGGGATAAAGATTATGAGACGTTGTACGCGCTGACAAAAGAACTGCTTGACCGCGCGCCGCGCCAGCAAATGGTCTATGACTTGCACACCGCCTGTCTGCGCGCATTGGATCGCTTAGACGAAGTCCCCGCCGTGTTTGCGCGCGTGGATGCGATCAACAGCACGATGCATCCACTGTGCAAGTACCTACCGCCCGGGGAGACAACCATTGAAAAGAAAATAGAACAGTTTGACAAATGATATGCCGAATGGGGCAGAGCATTACTTTGTGTTTCTTCTCCCGCCGCAGGCGGGAAAGAAACGGAAAAAGCAAAAATGGAGGCATACATCATGAAGAACATCAAAAGAAGAACCATCAGCTTGTGCCTGGCACTCACCTTTGTGCTGAGTTTGTTCCTCGGCGCGTTGCCAACGGGCGCGTTGGCGGCGGGGGACAGCAGTGGCCAGTGCGGCGACAATCTCACCTGGACACTGGATGAGGACGGGACGCTGGAAATCAGCGGCACGGGGGATATGTGGGACTATGGCTTTGGCACCACCAGTCCTTGGGGCAACAGCATAAAAACGGTTATTCTTGACAAGGACGTTACAAGCATCGGAAACCGCGCGTTTTGGTTTTGCCCAAGCCTCCGCGGCGTCACGCTCCCTGCCGGTTTGACTCGTATTGGAAACCAGGCGTTTTCTAACTGCTTTCAGCTTAAAAGCATTGGGATACCCGACAGCGTGACGGAAGTCGGGTCTTCGGCGTTTGCCTACTGTAACGGCCTGGAAAGCGTTACAATTCCCGTGGGGGTGGCGAGCATCGGGCTGGGCGCGTTTTCGGGATGCTGGAATCTCACCAAGATTGACGTGGACGCAGACAATGCAAATTACAAAAGTATAGATGGCGTTTTGTTTAGCCTTGATGGTTCTACGCTGATTCAGTGCCCTGGCGGTAAAGAGGGTAATTATGTGATTCCCCCCGCCGTGGCGAGCGTTGGAGTAAGTGCGTTTGCATACTGTGACGTACTCGAAAGTATTGTTGTTCATGCCGGGGTAACGGATATCGGACGGAGCGCGTTTGCGAGCTGCGAGGACTTGGGCCATATTGACGTGGACGCAAACAATCCAAACTACAAAGACATAGACGGTGTTTTGTTCAGCAAGGACGGCACTACGTTAATTCAGTATCCCGGTGGCAAAGCGGGCGATTACACAATCCCTGCTGGGGTGGAGAAAATTGGATATAATGCCTTTTTCCGCTGCAAGATGCTTGGGGACATACGTATTCCCGACAGCGTGATCAGCATCGATTATTGGGCGTTTTTGGGTTCGAATCTAGTTGAGAATCAGCACGACGGTGTCGTCTACATAGACGGTTGGGCCTTAGATTATGAGGGAGCCATGCCAGAGGGTACAACGCTTGTCCTCAAGGAGGGCACCCGTGGCATTGCTAATTCCGCATTTGTCGGGGAGATGGAACTTGTCGACGTCGTGATTCCTGATAGCGTGAAGCATATCGGCGGCGGGGCTTTCAGCAACTGCGCAGCGTTGGAAAAAATTACGTTCCCAACTGAATTGGTGAGCATCGGCGACTACGCGTTTCAGGGTTGCGGGTTTGAGACGGTAATCATTCCGGCCGATGTCACCAGCATCGGTGACTATGCGTTTAGCAACTGTGAGCGCTTGACGCGGGCACTGTTTCAGGGTGACGCGCCGACTTCGTTCGGGTCATTCGTATTTTTTGGGGTTGAGCCCGGTTTTGCGATTTACTACGATCCGGACACCTTCGGCTGGAGTACGCCGCGCTGGAACGATTACCTTGCGCTGTCCAACACGGCAGAGGGCATTCGGGGACAGTGCGGTGACGACCTCACCTGGACGATGAATCTGCTTACCGGCACGCTGGAGATTAGTGGAACGGGGGACATGTGGGACTTCTATTTTAATCCTGTGCCGTGGAGCGACGTCAAAAGGAATATCCTGACCGTCTCCGTCCTCGAGGGCGTGACCAGAATCGGAAACGCCGCGTTTGACAATTGTGGGAACCTCAAGAATGTTCACTTCCCTGAGAGTCTGCAAAGCATCGGCGAGTTTGCTTTCAGCTATTGCGGTTTGAAGCGGGTTGTGATTCCCGCCGGGGTGACGGAAATAGAACGATGCGCGTTTGTAGGTTGCATGGATATGGCCGACATTGCCGTTGATAAAGACAATTCAAATTATATAAGCATAGATGGTGTTTTGTTCAGCTCGGATGGAACGACACTGGTTCAGTGCCCAGGTGGCAAAGAGGGTGTGTACGCTGTCCCCGAAGACGTGGAGTACATCGGGGAACAGGCGTTTGGGAACTGCTGGAAACTTACTGATGTTACCTTGCCGGACAGATTGGAGGCCATCGGCGATTACGCTTTCAGCGGTAACGACGGGTTGGAAAGACTCTTCATCCCCGCCCAGGTGACGGACATTAAACGAGGCGCACTTTCTAATTGCAAGAGATTAATCTGTATTGACGTGCACGAAGATAACCCGAGTTTCGCAAGCCGCGACGGCGCTTTGTATGACAAAGGCTTTACCACGCTGATCCAGTGCCCCGGCGGCAAGTTGGGGATCCTTGAAATTCCGGAAGGCGTGACAAGCATTGGGGACAATGCATGTGAGGGGTGCCGGGAACTCAGCGGTGTCAAGCTCCCAGAAAGCCTTCTTTCCATTGGGGACGGGGCGTTTATCATCTGCAAAGAGCTTAAGGATGTTGCGATCCCTGCAGAGGTCACGAGCATAGGACAGAACGCGTTTGGCTTTTGTTGGAGTCTGACCGACATTATCGTGGCTGACGAAAACAAGTACTACGCGAGCGAAAACGGTATGCTGTTTGATAAGGATAAAACCACGCTGCTGTTGTGCCCTGCGGGCCAATCGGGCCAAGTGGAGATCCCGGAAGATGTGTCCAGCATTGAGGAAAACGCCTTCGGATATTGCCACAAAATCACCGGTGTTACGCTTCCCAATAGCCTGACCCACATCGGGGCTTGGGCGTTTGACGCTTGCGACGGGTTGCTCAGCATACGCATCCCTGCCGGCGTTACGGAAATTGGACGCGGCGCGTTTTCCTATTGCCTGGGTATGATAAGCATAGACGTGGACAAGGACAACCTCGTGTATTCCAGCGAGGAAGGCGTCTTGTTCAACAAAGACGGCACGATGTTGATTGCGTGCCCCGGCAGAAAAACGGGCAAGTATGCCATCCCAGAAGGCGTAGTCAGCATTGAGGATCTGGCGTTTTTTGGGTGTCTGGAACTGACGGGCATTACCATCCCAAACAGTGTAAAGCGGGTTGGCATGGGGGTGTTTTCGAACACTAGCGCGTATCGGAATCAGTCCAACGGCGTCGTCTACATAGACGGATGGGCGTTAGGGTACCAAGGGGTTATGCAAAACAAAACAACGATCGTCCTGCGCGACGGCACCCGTGGCATCGCCGACTACGCATTTGAAAGGGACTACAGACTTGTCGATGTCGTGATCCCCACCGGGGTAAAGTATATAGGCGAAGGCGCATTTTATTCTACCAATCTTACAAATCTTGTCCTTCCCAACGGCGTGGAGAGCATTGGAAGGGAAGCGTTTTCCGATTGCGCTGCTTTGAAAAGCGTCGACATCCCGGCCAGTGTGGCGAGCATCGGCGACTGGGCGTTCTACAATTGCACCGCCTTGGGACGTGTCAACATTCCGGTCGGTGTGGCAAGCATCGGCGAATGGGCGTTCTTCAAATGCACTGCTTTGGAGCGAGTTGACATACCGGTTGGCGCGAAGAGCATCGGCGAAGGTGCGTTTTATGGCTGCACTGCGTTGGAACGTGTCACCATTCCGGCCAGTGTGACAAGCATCGGCCCCGACACCTTTGAGAACTGCTCCAACCTCACCATCCACTGCTACGCGAACAGCTTCGCTGAGCGCTACGCGAAAGACAACGACATCTGCTATACGCTGATCCCCGAGACCGTAACCTACACGATTACCGTTTCCGCCACAAATGGCACCATCACGCCCAGCAAAACGAGCGCCAAAGCTGGGGAAATCATCACGTTGACTGTGACGCCTTCGCAAGGTTATGAACTCGTCGCAGGGAGTCTCAAGATGAACGGAACTGAGATAGCGAACAATCGCTTCACCATGCCCGCCATGAACGTCACCGTCACGGCCAGCTTTAAGAAGGCGGGTGGCGAAACTCCCCCACCCCCGCCCCCCACCACCCCCCCCGGCGACGACACCGTCATCACCCCGCCCAACATCCCGCTCGGCGGCCTGGATGACGTGGAACTGACCTTTACCGACGTCAAAGAGGGCGATTGGTTCTACAAACCCGTGCGCTACGTCTTCTGGAAAGGTCTGTTTGGCGGCACGAGCGAGACTCGCTTCAGCCCGAACACCCCGATGACCCGCGCTATGTTTGCCAAAGTGCTCGCAAACCTCGCCGGTGTTGATCTCAAGACGTACACGACGTCTCCGTTTGCCGATGTGGACATTAAAGCCTGGTATGGGCCGGAGGTGGCCTGGGCCGCCGACAAGGGGCTTGTCACCGGCGTGGGCGACGGCAAATTCGCGCCGAACAGAGCCATCACACGTGAAGAAATGGCCGTGTTCCTGTACCGCTACATTAAGTTCCGGGGCTATGACATGGAAGAAAAGAGCGTCACGCCGTTTGCGGACATGAATCAGGTCAGCCCTTGGGCGAAAACCGAGGTGACCGCCGTGCAAAAGTGGGGCCTCCTCTCCGGCGTGGGTGACAACCTGTTTGCCCCGAAACGTACCGCGAGCCGTGCGCAAGTTGCGCAGATTTTCTACAATTTGTTGGCCGGTTAAAAACGTGTCTGTCCCCCCCGCCGAAGGCGGGGGGGACAGACCAACCTTGAAACTCACCGTGTAATGCGGTGCCTGTTGGGTAAAATAGTTTGAGCAACGCCGCCGAAAGCGAAAGTCATGGGTTATCCCCCGCTGTCGGCGGGGACAACCTAATATGTCCCCCGCCGACAGCGGGGGACATATACACAAAACAATACCAACCTTGGGGTGTGGCGATCCACGGCTCAAGGTAAAAGCTTTTTAAGGAGACTTCTATGACCATCTTGGCCATTGGCGATGTCGTCGGCCCGTCGGGGCTTGCAATGGTGGAGGCGCATTTGTCCGCACTCCGGCGGCTCAAAGCGCCGGATCTCACGATCATCAACGGGGAAAACGCCGACATGCTGGGATTGCGCCCCGAACAGGCCCGCCGTCTGTTTCAAGCCGGTGCGGATGTTGTTACTCTCGGCAACCACGCTTGGCGGCGGCGTGAAATCATGCCGTTTTGCGAGGAAGAACCTCAGCTTTTGCGTCCGGCCAACTTTACACAGCGCCACCCCGGGCAGGGGCATGTTGTGGTTCAGACGCCAAAGGGCAAGCATGTGCTCGTCGTGAGTCTTGTCGGGCGCTGTTTTATGGACTTTAACGTCGACGATCCGTTTGCCACGGTGGATCATTTGCTAGAAGCATATCCGGCGGACGCTGTCGTTGTGGACATCCACGCCGAGGCCACCAGTGAAAAGGCGGCGCTGGCGTACCATTTGGACGGGCGCGCCAGCGTGGTCTTTGGGACACATACGCATGTACAAACCGCTGACGAGCAAATTTTGCCGAAAGGGTTGGGGTTCATCACAGATCTTGGGATGACCGGGCCGTATCAAGACACCGTGCTGGGCGTCAAAAGCGCGCAATCTGTCGCGCATTTCTTAGGCGGGCCTGCACAGCGCTATGAAATCGCGCCGGGGCCCTGCAAGATGGAGGGCGCCGTGTTTACACTGGACGACAGCGGGAAATGCGTTGCTGTCGAGCGCGTATCGATCAGAGATTAGGCTTTGGGTTGGCGGTATTGCTCGCCTTTTTCTTCGACAACCGTGCGCCGAGCAGCGTTAGCAAAGAAATGGCATACAGCCAGAACAAAAGCCCCAAAAACACACCGAGGATGCCATAGGTGTCCGAGAGGCGCGCGATGCGCACGACATAGAACTCAAACCCCAGGGAGACCGCCAGCCACCCGCCGCAGGCCGCTGCGGCGCCCGGAAACAACGACCAAAAACGTCGTGAAAACCCGGGCGTGAAGTAGTACAGTGTCATCAGAAACAGAAGCAGACCCAGCGCCACGGCCGTCCAAGAGAGGATAGAGTACAACAACGACACGTCCACGCGCCCTTGCGATAAAATGGGCATGAGCACCCGGTCACCAAACACGAGTAAGCTCAGGGAGATGCCGATCAACAGCGTAAAGACGATGGTGAAGGCAATCGCGATGAAGCGTCCGATCAGCGGGGGGCCGTCGTCCCGGCCCGAAAAGCTCTGGTAGATGCCGCGCATCATCGCCCAGACGGCGTTTGAACCCATCCAGACCGAGATGATGAGGCTGACAAAAGACAAATTGCCCCGGGCCGACGGATGTCGCGGGGATAGGTTCAATGTGTCAAAAATCAGGTTCTTTATGCTTTCGGGCAGTAAGGGATCCAGACTCTCCGACGGCAAACTGATCTGCAAATTGTGCAAAACAGAGAGCAAAAAAAGAAAAAATGGCAGCAGTGAGACGGCCAGAAAGAAAGCTGTTTGCGCGGCAAGCCCCATAACCTGGCCGCTGAAGAGGTCAAGGATGGGTGAGAGCTTTTGGCGCAGCGGCTCCCACTTTTTCAGCAACCAGTCCCACAGGGCCAGCGCTTTGTCCATCACCCGGCGCACCCAAGCGTGCAAGCGGGAGACGGGCTTGCCGATTGGATCGGGTTTGGAGGCATGTTTCACAAAGAGCACCTTCCCTTGAGGGATTGGAATTCAAAAATGCGGAGCAAAAATTTTTTTATTCTGAGGAATGACAGCAAAAATGAATACAATTCGCCTGCGTTAGGCCTATGTTGTGGTTTGTCCCGATGTTGTATGCAAGCTGTTGAGAGGCTTTCCGGAACCTGGGGATACACAAAGCACTATGCTTAGTCAAAATATCTCAATGAAGCACTGGACAAACCGTCTATTTTATGATATTCTTATAGAGGGAAATTCTGTCGTAGGTCATCGGCGTCGATCAAAGGGATGATTTTGAGACAACGAAGGGTTTTTCCTTGCATGGTTTGCTTTGCGGGGGGGATTTGTGGAGGTGACGGGTAGTACGTTCACCTCTGTTTGTGGTTCTTTGTCTGTACAAACCCCGTTTTTGACTTGCTTTGTATATATCTTCCTTCTCAAGGAGGTCTCCATACATGAAATGGAAGTCACTGTTTGCCGTTGTTCTTTGCATGGCCATAGTCCTGATGAGTTTGCCCGCCTCGGTGCTGGCTTATTCTCCGAACTTTCCGCCGGGGTCTTTCCCGCCGCCTGGCTTTGATGTCAACCTGACGGACGATACAGATCCTGCGTCCGTGGTGATTTACGACGTGGTGTTTGAAAACGACGTGAATGGCGATCCGATCATCACCGGACTGGATCAACTCAGCGAAGTCGTAAAGGGAAAATCCAGACTTTACTTCGAAAATGCGCAACCCGGCGATCGGTTCGTCATTGATTTGCGCATCATCAACCGCGCAAGGAACGGCAACACCCCGGCGACAATCCGGACGGCGCTGCAGTGTCGTCTGCCCGCGCCGCCGTCATTGGACAAGTTCTTCATCGGCTTTGAGTACAATGTCTTTGTAGCCGACAGTATGGACGATCTGCGCGAAAACCGAGACTTTGATCAATATCACCGGGTCGACAACCATCTCGAAAAAAACAAAGTAACCTATTACGCACCCCGGGACATCAAGGACGTCGATAAGAAGCTGTCTGTTTACGGCGCGGTCAACGGCGGCGAGCCGCTGACCATGGCCACGATGAATGATCAGGACGCGATCACCTATAACGCTGATATTTTCGGCCAGAACTACTCGATTGGGAATCCGGGCAAATTTGTGGATCTGAAAGAACTTAAGTATGGGCAGGAAGTGTTTGTCCGCATTTGGATGCACTTCCGCGGCAGCTTAGATTCTCGCGGCGCTGACTTTGAGGGTCCCTTTGATCCTACAAAACTGGATGACCCAGGCGATGAACAAAGCTACAGTCAAAGTCAAAACGCGTGGATGGATCAAACCGCCAACATCCAGTGGTACCTCCAAGGCGAATGTCTGACTGAGCCAGAGACTCCTCCGAGCGATCCGCCGACCAATCCCCCAACCTTCACTGCCGACTACTTGGTTCGTTTTGTCACCGACACCGGCGTGATTTTGGCCGAGCGTCCCTTCCGAGGCTATGCCATCGGCAGCTCTGTGAGTTACCGCTACAACCCCGCGACCGACACCTTCCCCGATTGGAACTTTACGGGTACATACCGTCCGTCAAGCCGAATTGAAAGACTGGCGTATGAAGTCTTGCCGAAGGGCGATGCGTTCTTGATGGACGGCACCGACCACGGTTTGGAGAAGAACATCATCACACTGGTCTACGCCCAGGGAGATACCGGTTACATCGTACGATTTGTCGATGAAGACCTGAACCCCATCCAGGCAGACCGCCGTATGCCCGGCTCGGTACGCGCCGGGGAAAGCCTGACTTACGAATACAACGCGTTGATGGATGCTGTGCAGGGGTACACCTACCTGCGTTCCATACCCGCCGACGGCACCATTGAGCTCAAAGCCTCCATGGACGAAAACGTGATCCTGCTCGTATACCGTGTCTTGCCGGAGGAAGAAGTGAATCCCACCGAGGGGCCGCTGGCGCCGCCCACCGGAGACATCGATGTAGAGCCCAATCGGCCTCCGACAGAAAACCCAATGACCGGCGGTTTTGACCTCTTTAGTCTCTTCTTTGTCGGCTTGGGGCTGGCCGTTCTCGGTTTCTTGTACCAGGCCGGTGCCCGCCGCAAGGAGAAGAAAGCGGTCGAGACAAAACCCGAAGAGAAATAGTTTAAAATGACACAGAAAGTGGGCGCGCGCGGTGCGCCCACTTTTTTTCTGAGGCTATGGCACTGCATGGTGATGCACCGTCGTGGGCACGATCCCTTTTCTCCGCCGTGGGCGGGGGCCCACAATTACCCCAAAAAAGGCGAAGATAAAGGAGCATTCTTATGGATTGGATGGAAGTGCGCTTGACTACTTTGCCCGAACGACTGGAGACGCTCACGGCTCGGCTGGTCGCGGAGGGCTTTGAAAGTTTTCAAGTCGAGGACAGGGCCGATTTTCAAGTCTTCTTGCAGGAGCGCCCGCAGTGGGAAGAGGTGGACGCGTCGTTGATGGCACAGTTTGACGAGAAGAGCCGAGTGACGCTGTATCTGGCCGATGATGCGCGCCTGTCCGCTGATTTGGAGCGCTTGTTTGCGCTGTGTGTCGACGAAGACACGCTGGAGACCCGGCGGGTCTCCGACGAGACCTGGGCAGAAAACTGGAAGGCGTATTACAAGCCGGTGCCCGTCGGAGAGAAGCTTTTGATTTTGCCGGCCTGGGAGACCCTAGACAACCCCGAGGGGCGTGTTGTGTTCAAAAACCAGCCGGGACTGTGTTTTGGTACCGGTGAGCACGAGACCACAAGGCTCTGTTTGGAGGCGTTGGAACGGCATATTCGTCCGGGTATGCAGGTCTTGGACATCGGCAGCGGCAGCGGCATATTGTTCATTTGCGCGCTGCTATTGGGCGCGAAGTCCGCCGTGGCGGTGGACATCGATCCGCAGGCCGCCGTCGTGGCCCGCGAAAACGCCGCCGACAACGGGGTGCTCGCGCGCGCCACAATCCGGGCCGGAAACCTGCTCGAGGAAGAGGAGGTCGAGGGTACGCCGTTTGACCTTGTTTGCTCCAACATTGTCGCCGACATTGTCTCGGCTTTGTCGCCGAAGGTGTGGCGCTTTTTGGTTCCGGGCGGCAGATGGCTCGTGTCCGGCGTGATTTCGGCGTACCGCGAACAATTTTTGACGGCGGCGGAAAAAATGGGTTTCTCCCTAGAAGAAGAAACCCATAAAAACGATTGGTATTGTTTTGTCTGTCGGAAGCCGGAGCAATGAGCATTTGCCGTCAACCGGACAATGGACTCCAGAGCGTCAGTTGACCCGGTGGGGCCCAGTCCGGCAGGGTGGTGTGGCTGAGTAGGCACAGATAGGTGACGCCGTTGTATACGCGGCGATCACCAGCTGTCACGGCTTCATAAGGCGTCCACGGCAGCGTCTGACCTTCGCTGGGAACTTGTACAATGCAAAACAGGTTGATCGCGCGGTCGGGGGACCAGTTCACTTGGCTCTCGTGCGGCTGCGTGACGCGGTACAGTTTGTTTTCGTGCCGCAGTACGTCGCCGATGCGGTAGGAGACGCCGGTGGTCCAATCGGGATACAAGGGTTCTAGGGCACAGATGTCGTTGTCGGTGAGTTTGTTCTCCGACACCAGCGCGCGGGATAAGATTTTGATGCTTTCGGCCGCCCGTAGCCCTTGGCGCAGCGCTTCGGCAACACGTTCGGCTTTGATGAGCAGTTCTTCGTTCATGAGAGCGCCTCCAACAGAAGATTTTGTATGGTTTCCAGGGCTTCCACGCGGGTGATCAGCGGCGGGCCCGGCGGCTCTCTGTTTTCAAGGGCTTCGCGCGCCATGGTTTCTTCGGGCGTCTCTTCGCGTATGCTGACAACCTGTGAGGTCGGGGAAACCCGGATTACGGTTTTCTCCATAGATGTATTCCTCTCTTTGCTTCGCCCCAAAACTGAGGTTTTGGGGCGATAATAGTAAGAAGAAGTTTTTCCGGAAATTGAATACCCCGAAAAAACAATGGGTAATAGGTATAATACGAAACCTGTTGTGCTAGCAGCCGTAAACCTCAATCTGTCCGGTGGTGTCAAAGTAAGGGTGCCAGGTATGTAGGCTGATGAGGTCTTGTGGCCGGGTGCGAGCGTAAAAGAACGACGTAGAAAACAGAGCCGCATCGCTGAAGGCGGTGTCTGCCCCCTGAAAGGCTAACTTGGCCTCGCCCAGCACAGTCGAATCTGTCAGTTGCATCTGAATGCAACAGGTGATGCTGTCCAGCGGCGTGTAAGGGGTGTTGCTGAGTAGAACCACTTCGCTCTCATAGTATAGGTAGGCATAAGAGCCCATGCCGGGATATTCACTCGTTGTGACATACTGATAGGTCGCATCGTTGTCAAAGGTCATGTAGAGCGTCGAAATTGGATTGACCTTGACCAGAATCAGCAGATAGTTGAGCTGGTTGAGTCCAGGGATCTCAAGATCCAGTTGAGACGCGACAGAGGGCACTTGAAAACTGAGCAAATGGCGTAAACCACCGTATGGGCCGCCCTCGCCGTCACCTGGGTCGCCCTTGGGCCCTTGGGGGCCCGTTGGGCCTATTGGGCCAGTTGGGCCAGTGGGGCCAGTGGGGCCGATAGACCCGGTTGGGCCTATTGGGCCAGGATTTCCCATATCGCCTTTGGGGCCGGTAAGGCCGATAGACCCTGTCGGGCCTGTTGGGCCGGGATTCCCTGTATCGCCTTTTGGGCCGGTGGGGCCTTGCAAACCCGATGGGCCTGTAGGGCCTGTGGGGCCAGTAGACCCGGTTGGGCCCGTTGGGCCGGGATTTCCCGTATCGCCTTTGGCGCCGGTAAGGCCTTGCAAACCCGAGGGGCCTGTGGGGCCAGTAGACCCGGTTGGGCCCGTTGGGCCGGTAGGCCCGGTAGGCCCGGTAGGCCCGGTAGGCCCGGTAGGCCCGGTAGGCCCGGTTGGCCCGGGGACACTGTCTCCGCTGCCGACACCAGGATCGCCCTTGGGTCCCTGTGGGCCGGTGGGGCCTGTATCGCCCTTGGCTCCGGTTGGCCCGGTGGTTCCTTGCAGACCTATTGGGCCTTGCGGACCAGTAGGACCAGTAGGCCCGGTAGGCCCGACTGGCCCAGGCTCGCCCGGATCACCTTTAGGCCCTGTGGGGCCAGCGGGGCCTACGCCGCCTACGCCGGTTCCAGCGTCGGAGACACTGACTGAATCGACCAGGTTGTTTTGCGCGTTGAAAAACTTGAGTTCATCTGCTTCCCGTGTTACGGATAAAAACGCGCCATCCCGAACCGAAGGCCAAGCTTCGTCGGTTGTGGGGTTCGGTGATCCGACAGAATCCGGACAGACAGTCTCTCTCGGAGGGCAGGGAAAAGGCGGTGGGAAAGCGCCATGGGGCAGCGGGCTTTCGAACCAAATGCTCAGTTTGCCCGAGCGAACGGTGGCGTCCGAGCCCGCCGCGTCGGACAATTCGGTGAAAATCAACTGGACGGTTACGCAGGGGTTGTTTGTAATTGTGCGCGGAAGCGGAAACAGGAGGCCGTCTAGGTCATACTTGTGTAACCCACTGCTTGTGGAAAAAGCGATTTGCTTTTTGGCACCCATCAAGGTTTCTGGTACGGTGATCGCCAAAACTTCGGACAGGTGGTCGCCCATGCAACCCCAACGTGTGAGCGGACAAGTCAAAGTGTAATCGCTTTGCATTGTGAGCGGTATGGTCAAAGTGCCCTACCCCCTTGCCGAAGTCTTGTCGGTGTGATTTGATTGGGGCATAAAACAAGGTACGTTGTGGTGACAGTGGTGTTGCTCATTCGGTGATTTTTTGTCCAAAAAAATTTGCGCCAGCTCCATCATGGATTTGTTTAAGGCGCAGGATAAATCGCAGAGATCTGCCAAAATGGGGATCTGTTTTCCCGAAACGATACGCTGAAGCTTCTGTCTACCCCAACCCATGTGGCGCGAGAGAGCGGAAATGCTTCCATACTGGCCGCAAATCCAGCCGCGCAGTTTTTGTTTACCTGTCATGATGTTTCCTCCTCTGTTGCTCAACTGGTGATATTGAGAGGATACCACAACATCTTGTTGTTGTCAAGCGTTCGGTGACATATTTTGAAAAATTTTCTTATAAGTGTTGCGTTTGGTGACACACTATGATATATTGTTCGTGATGACTCGTTGGAACGGAGAGATTGTCCATGAATGATTTTTCCACCTTTGGACAGCGGTTGAGAACCGTGCGTAAACTGAAAAAAATGACACTTGAGGACATGGCCCAGCTCTGTGGAACCTCAAAACAAGTGCTCAGTCGTTACGAAAACGGACAAAGGACACCCAAGGTGACCACGGCGCAAAAGTATGCCGAACTGTTGGGGGTTCCTTTGGCATATTTTCTGGGTGAGGCTGAGATGCCATCCGAGTCCGCCACTGGGCGGGAAGAAGTGTATACGATGTCCATCATCGGACGGGGCGGCGCGCAACAGACCTATCATTTGACGCCGAACGAAGCCGATAAATTGCTGCTGCTGCTCGAGGTGTTGGAGCCCCAATTCCCGCGCATTCAGCTGGACTGACACCCGCAAGGTGGTGAAGCCGTTTGTCCATGGATTATTATGGGCTGTATAAAGGCGTTCGGAATGCCTCTTGGGCGTTGCTGCTCCGATTCGGCGTGAACGTTTTGCCGGTATCTACTTTCGGCATTGCCCGGCGTATGAATGTGCCCATATTGACGTATGGACAATCCCAGTCGGTTCTTGAACAGATGGATCTCGTCGAGTACAGTCGGCAGAACGACGCGTTTGCGCTGCATCTCAAAGCACGATGGTTTATTTTTTTAAATGACAGCGTAGACAAAAGGCCCGATATCAACTTTACCCTGGCCCATGAGCTGGGACATGTGTTTTTAGGGCATGAACTGGACGGGCGCGGCGTGTTTCCACGCCAGAGTGTACCTGAGGGTGTGCGGCGGCCAGGCGGGGCACCGCTTGAGCGGGATGCCGATATGTTTGCCACGCGTACGCTGTCCCCGGCCTGTGTGCTCTGGGGGCTTTCCATGACCGAACCTGAAGACATTGCCCGACTTTGTGAGGTGCCAATAGATATCGCGCAGGCGCGAGCCCGGCGCTTGCGTTTTCTGCTGCAGCGGGATTGTTTTCTGCGCAGCCGGAGTGAACGCGCGCTGTTTTATCAGTTTGCAGGGTTTATAGCCGCCAACAGTCCCGGCGGACGTCTTCCTGCGCACTGTCGCCAGAGGCTGGAGGAGTATGGGGTAGAAGTGTGAGTGCAGATACTGTTTTACATACCCCGCCGCAGGCGGGGGTATGAAAAAACTTATGCTTGACAATCCATACCCCACTTGCTACAATGATAAGGCACTTGTTCCTTCGCTGGTGTAGCTCAATCGGCAGAGCAGCTGATTTGTAATCAGCAGGTTGTCTGTTCAAGTCAGATCACCAGCTCCATCGCCCTTGAGTGGCGCACGTCCCGAGCGTGTACAAGTTAATATGGGGGAATTCCCGAGCGGCCAAAGGGGGCAGACTGTAAATCTGTTGTCTGACGACTTCGGTGGTTCGAATCCGCCTTCCCCCACCAAATAAAAAAAGAGCCTATGGGCTCTTTTTTTATTTGGTGGGGGGAAAGTGGGCCCTTTCGGGCCAAACGCGCATCATCCCCTCAACACCCGCAAAAAGCTCCGCACAGTCTCCGGAACATCCGGCGTGCGGAACACCGACGTCCCCGCCACAAACACATCCGCGCCCGCCTCGACCAGCCGGGGTAGATTGCTAAGTCCCACACCGCCGTCCACTTGCAAGCGGCAGTCCGGATGCAGTCGGTCTAGCAGCGCGCGGGTGTCACGGATGCGGTCGTAACTTGCGTCCAGAAGCGCCTGGCCGCCGAAACCGGGTTCAACCGTCATCAGGAGCACCATGTCTATGAGTGGCAAGTAGGGCACCAGGGTTTGAAGCGGTGTCGCTGGCCGCAGGGAGAGTGCCGTATATAGCCCTCGGGTTCGAATGTCTTTCAGTGTCTGTGTTACAGCTTCGGGGGTATCGGCTTCGGCGTGGATCGTGATGCCGTTGGCGCCGGCCTTGATGAAAGCGTCGAGCAGCGCGCCCGGGCGCTCGACCATCAAGTGAACGTCCAGATACAGCTCGGGAAAGGCGTTTCGTATCGATTCGATGACAGGCGGGCCCAGGGATATATTCGGGACAAAGTGTCCGTCCATGACATCCACATGGAGCCAGTCGGCGTCGCCGACCAAGGCAAGATCGCGCGCAAGCTGCGTAAAATCCGCAGCCAAAATTGAGGGGGCTATAAGCTTTTTCATAGGGCGCTCCTGTTTCATATATTCTGCGGTGACAACCACAACGGTTTTTCTTCACCTGTCCATTGTATCCCTCCTTACGCACGCGGTCAAGTAGCGTGTCATAGGATAAAAGGCATGGGTGAGGTTCGCTTAGGTACCACGACCTACACTCACCCTTGATTATAGATCGGGGAGAGGCATTTGTCCTCTCCCCGGCCGGTTTTTTCACGGTTCCCCGTTGGAGAAGGGGATGTTGCGCGTTGTAAATCGGAAAAACTTGGAAACCATTTCGTTGTGGAGACAACCCCGTTCAGCTTGACAGAGACGTCGGCTGAGCGTAAAATATGAGTAAGAGACGGTGGCGTACCTTAGTAATCTGTAGATTCCGGCTCGCAGGGCCGGTACCCAGGATCGGAGAAAAGCTTGGTGAAGCGGTTTTTCGAAACATTGGCGAGAGGTGAAGCCTGTGCCCCCGTTTGACGACTATTATCACGTATTACAGGTTCATCCGGACGCGGAATGGGAAGTCGTACAAAGCGCTTATAAGCGCCTGTCCCGCAAGTACCATCCCGATGTCAACGCCTCCCCCGAAGCCCGTGAAAAAATGATTCGTTTAAACGCGGCGTACGACGTATTGCGTGACGCCGCGCGCCGCCGCGCCTATCACGCGACCTGGCTTCGTGAAAAGGGGAACCATGGCGTCGTGCGCGAGCGTGTGGTCTATCGCGAGACGCCGCCCAAACGCGACGAAGGTTCGCCCGACGCACGCAACACCGTCTATCAGTATTTTTACCATTTAAGTCGCCGCGCGTTCAAAGAGGCCTTTGGCCTGATTTGCGAAAACGACCGGCGACGTTTTGGCTATGCGAGCTTTGTGGAGTGGCAGGAAGCTGTTGCGGCACTCTATGAAATCGGCCGTTTTTCTGTCGAGCTTTACAAGCGGTATGACGACTTCAAAGCCGACGGGGTGGGGCATGGTCGTGCCGAAGAGTATCTTGTGAAGATAGCGGAAAAAGACAGAAAGACCGGTTTGGTTCAGGAATACAACTTTACAAAGTTTGCGATTTGGGAAAAAGGCGTCTGTCGGATCTATCTTGGATATCGGGATTTGACGCCGCTGGTCAAACAGTTTAAGTTTATGGCCTCGACCAAGGAGGAGGCTGTGATCCTCGGGCACTGGGAAGGCGTCGCGGAGCATACGGACTTGGAGACAGGACTTCCGAACCGAAACGGCCTTTTGCAGCGCATGACGCCGGAGATTTACCGCTATAAGCGCTATGCGCGCCCGTTTACGCTCGCGGTGTTTCGCGCCGAACTGCCAGAACGCGTGGCCGGGGCGGGACAGGGCAGCCGTGTACTCAAATATCTTGGCTATTTGTTTAGTCGCTCGATTCGCACCATTGATTCGGCCGCCTACCTCGGCGGCGGGCAATTTGGCATCTTGTTGGCCGAAGCCAACCGAAAAACCGCCGCGCTTGCCGCGCGAAGGATACTCCGGACGGTCTCCCGCGATGTCTCGGCCTGTTTTGACTTTGACATTGCCTTTACGGTGGGCTTGTGCGCTTACGCCGGGGAAAACTTGGAGCAAATGGTGAGGGAATGCCTGCGCCCGACGGGCACGTCGTTCTTTGAAAAGACCCGCGCGGGTATGCTGTAAAAATTCCCCCAAATTGAGATTTGGGGGAATTTTAAGGTTTGGGGAAATTTTTCCGGGAAGTGAATCCCCGGAAAAACAATAAAACTTTATTTTCCGCCTGTGGGCGGAAAACTCTGCGAGGCATTTTGACAGTCTGAGATACCCCCCCACCGAAGGTGGGGGTACTTTTTACGTCAGCCTGTGGGCGGAAAACTCTGCGAGGCTTTTTGACAGTCTGAGATACCCCCCCGCCGAAGGCGGGGGGGTATCTTTTTACGTCAGCCTGTGGGCGGAAAACTCTGTGAGGCTTTTTTGACAAGCTAAAGTGGCCACCGCGCCAAAACGCGGTGGCCACTTTGTTTTCATAAGAGCACAGAGTCGGATGGTGCAACCACAGGCAAACATTTTGCCCGTTTTGGAAGGCATCCGAAGCCATGGCAAAAAGACTCCAATGGATGGGGTGTTGGAAAAGGCGAAACGAAAGTCGGTGGACAAAGGCGGTCACACAACGAAACTACGTCGGTCTAGCGAGCCTCAAAATACTTTTTGATGTTGTCCGTAGCACGGGCGGCGTCCTCGCTGACGGTGAGCGTAAAGTTTACATGGTGTTTCGCGCCGAATTCGCTGAGCCAATCGAGAAAGGCATCCAAGGCGGGGATGTCATGGACGTCGGTGATTTTGAAAACGCTGTCAATGAAAATCTGGGTGATGTCATAGTTGCAGGCGCAGAGGCCCGCGATCAGGCCACGAAGCATATCAAATCCGGAAACGCCGTACTGGGAAGAGTCCACCAGACGAGCGCCATGGTGAATGTCAAAGGTCAGTTTGTGGCCACGCTCGATCAGAACAACCACACCGGGGTCATGATCCACGGAAGCATTGACCCATTCAATCATTTTTTTCGTCTTGCCTTCACCTTTGAGGCCCATGACGACACGAACCATGGGAATCAGTCCTTTCTTGTGTCGCTCCAAAGGTGTGGCGTACCAAAACCGCGCCTTTTCCGCACTTGCGCGGGAAAAACACGGCGCCTGTCTGCGGCACCTTGGAGCTCGCTTGACCAATTATGTGTCAATTGTAACACAATTGCTGCCTCTTCACAAGGGAGAACGGGAAGAATTCACAAAAGCTTAATATTAGGGTCCACGCATCTGGAACAGACCCTTTGGGTAAGCTTTGTTTACAGTGAACCCAGAGAATCAACCCGCTGCGTCAACGTCTTGGTCTCCGCCTCAAAGCCGGGTTTGCCGAGCAACGCGAACATGTTGCGTTTGTAGTCCTCCACGCCGGGTTGGTCAAAGGGGTTGACGCCCAGCAAACGGCCGGACAGAGCACAAGAGAACATAAAGAAGTACAGAGTATAACCCAAACCGAAGGCGTCCAGCCGATCGGCTGTGAGCACAAGGTTCGGGACGCCGCCGTCGACGTGCGCGAGCATCGTGCCCAAGAAAGCGCGGTGACCAAGTTCGGAGAGCGGCAAGCCCGCGAGGAAATCCAGACCGTCGGCATTGCCGGGGTCTTCGGGGATTACGGGCGTTTTAGGTGTGTCCTTGAAGCGAAGAATGGTTTCCAGCAGCATCCGAGGCCCGTCTTGCATATACTGTCCCATCGAATGCAGGTCGGCGGTGTACTCGACGCTCGCTGGGAAGAGGCCGCAGCCGTCCTTGCCCTCGCTCTCGCCGAAGAGCTGCTTCCACCATTCGCCGACGAAACGCAGACTAGGCTCATAGAAGCCGAGGACTTCCACGGTTTTCCCGTTTTTATGGTAGTGGTTGCGGACGGCGGCATACTGCCAAGCCGGGTTGTCTGCCCCGGGCACGGCGAGGTCTTCCATGGCCTTGTGCGCGCCCGAAAGCAGCGCGTCGATGTCCACACCGGCTACAGCCAGAGGCAACAGGCCCACAGGCGTAAAAACCGAGTAACGACCGCCGATGCCGTCGGGGATCACAAAGCTTTCATAGCCTTCGGCGTCGCAGAGACGGCGCAGCGCACCTTTATCCTTATCGGTTGTGGCGAAAATACGCCGTGCGGCATCCGTCTTGCCGTATTTCTTCTCAAGCAGTCCCTTAAAAATGCGAAACGCCACCGCGGGTTCCGTGGTGGTGCCGGATTTTGAGATGACATTGACCGAAACATCCTTGCCCTCAAGAAGTGTAAGCGTATCGGCGAGCGCGCCGGGGCTTACGCTTTGGCCCGCGAAGTGGATGTCGGGCGTGTCTTTTTTCTTTAGGTTATATTGCGGCGAGAGCAGCGCGTCCAGCACCGCGCGCGCGCCGAGATAGGAGCCGCCGATACCGATGACGACAAGGGCGTCGGACTGCGCGCGGATGGCTTCGGCGGCCTTATGGATGCGCGCAAGCTCCTCGCGATCCAGCGTGCGGGGCCACTCAATCCAATCGGTATAAAACGCGCCGGGGCCCTCGTGCGCCAGCAGAGACGCATGGGCCGCTTCCAGCGGTGAAAGTTGCGCGCGGGTGAGATCGGACACGGTCGCGGCGGATGTGTCAAAGACATCAACACGGATCATGGGGTATCCCTCCTGCCTTTACCGGGAGAGCGCACGAACTCGGGGGCTCCGTCCGGCTGTTTGGTTTGCACTCTATTGTATCGCCCGGACGAGGAAAAAGCAAGTAGGGGTCGATGCCCTGTTCGCTCCGAATTGTGGACGCACTCGCCGCTCCGAATTTGCAAACAAGCATCCGTGTTTGTACAAAGCCGGAGCGACGAGTGCGTCGCTCCATACAGGGCATCCTTTCATGCGTTTCACCAAAGTTCTTCCCCGTCTTCCG
>CAYWWF010000002.1:0-3636 GCA_964461745.1 uncultured Oscillospiraceae bacterium
GTTCAACACTGGGTTGTTTACCTCGTTTTATGAAGCCATATACGCTTATTTTGTACCGAATCGCAATCCGGAGCGACAGCAGTGGTTTTTAGATGGTTTTTACACTTCATATCAACTTGCCATGATGGGGATTCATCAGCATCCCTCTCGAGCAAACTATTTCTCTGATCCATCAGCAATGGTATTTGACACAAATTGTGACATCATCCCACAATACAGTCACATTTTTAATGAGCCAGAAAATTTTCTTCGTATTCCTGATGCTATACGTGAAAGCTCGAATAAGACTATGCTGTTTGATGGTGCTGTAAAACGCGCTAAGGCAATGATAGACGCAAATTATAAGACGGCCGTTCCCCAATATTATAGGGGACGCATTCAATTGTTGATACCAATATGTCTAGTCAGTGAAAACATTCCAGATTTGGCTCTTGTTGTTAGCAAAAATGATGCAAGTAATCAATATCTTGGCCATACCTGCCTTACGCTTGACATGGCATATAACAATGCACGACTAATAGCACGTCCAGATAGTGCTTGGTTAATTCCATAGTTTGTATTGACTTATTATTAGATATCGCATATACTAATGTTAGTACAGTGATTACTGCTGTGCTTGGACTATTTTATTTAATTATCGTTTTGTTTTTGTCATTAGTTATTGGTAAGGTTTTCATTATCCATTGAGGGGCTGTTTAATTACAGCCCCTTTATTTTTGTGCGCCGGTCGCCCGCTTCCCGGATGACCCGTCAAATTTTCCACAGAATGAATTGCGGTCTACCATTTGCTTTTTTCACATATTCTTGATATGATTCCCTAAAGGCGGACACGCCTTGACCCATGCTCGATTTCAAACTCTCCCTGGACACAACACACCCTAAGGATGTGAACATCATCGTACTGATTGCTGTGCTTTTGTTTGCCGTCGGTGTCGTGCTCATCATCAAGGGCGGCGATGTCTTTGTAGACGCCGCGACTTGGACCTCCGACGTCACCGGCATCTCCAAGGTTGTCATCGGCGCTACGGTTGTCAGTCTCGCCACGACCTCACCCGAGTACTTTGTGTCCCTCTTGGCAACGCTCAAGGGTGCCAACGACCTCTCCATCGGCAACGCCGTAGGCTCACTGATTTGCAACATAGGCCTCGCCTTTGCGCTGTTGGCGCTGTTTACAGCCGGCCGTGTCCACGACAAGCTGTTCGGAGCCAAGGGCTTCATCATGCTGATCTCCACAATTGTACTCTGGCTGTTTTGTTTAAACGGCCTGTTGTCTATGTTGGAAGGCATTGTCCTTATGCTTTTGTTTTGCTCGTTTGTTTTTGTCAACATCCGCTTCTCCAAGACCGAGGAAAAGAGCAATCGAAAAAAGACCAACAAAAAAGAAATTGTGCTCAATGTGATTAAGTTCGTCGCGGGTGCTTTCGCGATTGTCTACGGTTCCAACTTGATTGTTGACAACGGTCGGCGCATCGCGGAATTCATCGGCGTCTCCGACGCGGTGATTGGCCTCACCGTCGTGGCCATCGGCACCTCCCTGCCGGAAATCACGACGTCCATTGCGGCCATCGTCAAAAAGGAGAGCGCTTTGTCCATCGGCAACATTTTGGGCGCGAACGCACTGGACGCCACACTCATTTTAGCTACGGGTTCCTTTGTCTCCGGCGGGAAACTCACCGTCTCGCAAAACACGGTGTGGATGGAATTGCCGCTTGCAATTCTGCTGATGCTGATGGCGGTGCTGCCAACAGCCATTGGCAAGAAACTCTACCGCTGGCAAGGCGCTATGATTCTTATCCTGTTTGCTCTGTTTTTAACGTATATTGCGCTGTTTCGCGTCTGACCTTGCTCCGACAGTTCGCCCTCTGAAGAGTGTGCGCAACGCAACGAATACTGAGTGCCCGTTGGCGGAGTCATCACTTCCGCTCGTCGCATCTATTCTGTTTGCGCAAAATATTCTCGGTTTTCACCGGAAAATTGGAAGAACAATCTTTGGGTGACCAGTTGAAAAACCCGCGGGTCAGCGGTATAATGAGGAGGATCTTTCTGCGGATTTCTAGGAAGCCGCGAAAAATCCTCTTCCATTTGTTTTTACCTCGAACACCGCGCGTGATGATTCGTTTACGCAAGAAAGGGGTCTCTACCTTGAAGCAAGTTACTAAAGACACCATGATTGGCGACATCCTGCAAATGGACGGACGTACCGCCCATCTCTTTTTGTCCATCGGTATGCACTGCCTGGGTTGTCCGGCTTCCCGCGGCGAAACGCTGGAGCAAGCCTGTATGATCCACGGTGTCGACCCCGATGAACTGCTGGAAAAAATCAATCGGCAACTCAGCGAGCCCGTCTAACTGCCTTACCTTTTTAGTGAAATCTTTTGATTTACGAAAAACAGGCCGGGCTCTTGCCCGGCCTAGTGTCTTTTTTACATAATCCGGGTTTTTCGTGCCCTTCGCGCTGGCACAAGCATTGCTGCGGTCGCGCCGCTTGCCTGACAAAAAATCTCGGCGCAATCATTGTCTACTGTTTATCGCGGATTGGTATTGCTTCTTTGAGTGGACCGAGACGATTTCCAATTTTGAACATATGGCAGGGGAATCTATGTTATCATTCCTTCATCGTTTTACGGCCCGCTTGAAAACACGGATGAATCTCAGTCTGCTGACGCCGCCCTTCATTCAGTTTGTCAAGCTTCACGGGCTCTTTGTGTTTGCCACTACGCTTTCGGGTGTGTTCGTCGGCATCTTCCTCTATCGCAACGCCACGGGCAACGGCTTTTTCCTTGCCTCCTTGTATTATTGCGCGGCGTACATTGTCGAATTCATTTCGTATTTCTTCATTGTTCGTCTCGCGGGTCGTATCAAACAGACCACCATTACCCGCATCGGTCTGGTTTTTTACACCTGTTCCTATCTCCTGCTGACACTGCTCAAGTCTGAGCTCACCACCCTGTTCCCGCTTGTGGCTCTGCTTAGTTCATTGGGTGCCGTCTCATACTGGTTACCGTATTACAGTTACGTCATCGACTATACGCTGCCACACAACCGACATTTCAGCCTCTCTGTGATGGGCATCGTCTCCAACTTCATCATCTTAATCGCCCCGCTCATTTCGGGCCTTCTCATTTCCAGTCTCCCGAACGCCAGCGGGTATATGGTGGTGTTCGGTGTCTCTGTCGTAACATTTGCCGGTGGCATCCTGGTCACCCGAACCATGCCCTCCATGTCGAAAACGATCAAGCGCAATGCTTTATTTGATTTAATCCGAAAACTCCGAAACATTGCGCCCCTGCGCAACATGACGCTCTCTCATATGTTTTACGGGTTTCGTGAAGGTGTATACTTATATTATCTCAATGTCTTGTTTTTTGCGCTCTCCGGCAATGAGTTTCTCGCGGGCCTAACGACCACGGGGCGCAGCGTCGTTGCCGTTATTGTGTTTTTCTTTTTGCAACGCACCGTCACCCTGCGAAAGTATGTCTACATCATGGGGATTGTAATGATCTCCATCCTGCTATTGTCCATTGAACTTGCTCTGACGATTACCGCATTGTCCGTCGTGATTGTGAACGTCCTCGACGCGGGTTTTCACTCTTACAACCTCAATGTGTTGCAGCACATTGTTTTTCATGTCTCCGA
>CAYWWF010000002.1:3736-29626 GCA_964461745.1 uncultured Oscillospiraceae bacterium
CTCCAAGACTTGCCGCTGCGTTCGTTTGATGTGGCCGTGCTCGCGGGTCTCAGTGGAGAAACCCTCATCGGGATTCTCAAGGCTGTAACGCTGCCACCGAAGCTCACGCTGCTTTTGCAGCCGATGTCGCACGCGCAGCGCTTGCGCGCGTTTCTGTTTGAAGATGGCTACGACATTTTTAGGGAGACGCTGTTTGAAACCCATCTGCCTGGGGTAAGACAAATAGACACCATTATGTCTGTGCGCGCGCCGGATGCGTCGCAGGGGAAGGACGATGCCCCGGCTCACCACCTCTGGAGTAACGCGCTGCTTGCAAGTGGCGACCCGCTGCTCCCGCGTTACGCATCGCAGATAGAGCATCGGCTTTTGCACGAACTGAAAGCTGTCGCCGCTTCGCAGAAACTTGGGGACGCAATCCGACGCTTTCAATTGGAGGAAAACCTCCGGTGCTTGCGCGCGGAAATCTTACGGATGGATGCTGATTTTCTTGTTCCTCCGCCGCAGACGGGAGAAAAAGGTAAAACAATTCTATATCATTCAGGGGGGTAGCCGCCATGACCGTAAAAGACGTATTTCGTATTCTCGAGACCGCCGCGCCGACGCGCTGGGCCGACCACGTCTACCCCGGCGACAATGTCGGCTTCCTGGTCGGACGGCGTGACGCGCCCGTGATGCGCGTACTTGTCGCGCTGGACATCACACCGCAGACCATCGCGGAGGCCCGGCGCCTCTCCGCCGAGCTGATTGTGAGCCACCACCCCGTGATTTTCGGCCTCAAGTCCATAACCGACGAAAGCGCCACGGGGCGCATTGTCCTGTCCTTGCTGGAGCACGGTCTTTCGGCCATCTGTATGCACACGAACTGGGACGCGGCCCCCGGCGGCGTCAACGAAACCTTAGCCGACCTTCTCGGCCTCCAGCCGCCGCTTGCGTGTCTGGAGGCCCCATACACCGATCACGATGGCCGTGTCTACGGAATGGGGCGCATGGGCCTTCTCCCGGCCCCGATGCCGGCGGATGAGTTCGCGTTGCAGGTCAAAGAGGTACTCAACGCGCGCGGTGTGCGCGTTTGGAAGGGCTCCCGCCCGGTTCACCGCGTGGCCGTTTGCAGCGGCAGCGGCAGCAGCCTTTGGTCGCAGGCCATCCAAGCGGGCTGTGACACCTTTGTTGCGGGCGACCTCAAGCACCACCTGTTTGTCGAGGCCATGAGCTTGGACATCACCTGCATCGACGCTGGGCACTTTGCCACAGAAAACCCCGCCATGCGCCCGCTGGCCGACTTCCTAGCGCGGGAAGCGCCGGAGCTTCAGGTGTTTCTCTCAGATGAGAAACAGGAGCCGGCCCAGTGGGTGTAGAATATTTCAGTAGCGATGTTTACCACATATGAGAATCTCAGCGACGCCACGCTAGTCGCCCAAAAAGGAGTCTACCTATGCCGCTCGACGCCGTCTGTCTGCAAGCCCTTTGCTCCGAGCTGCGGTGCCTCGTGGGTGCGCGGGTGTCTCGGCTGTATATGCCGACCCGCGATGAACTGCACATCGCGCTGCGCACGCCCCAGGGCAACCGGCGACTGCTGCTCTGTGCCGGACAGAGCCCGCGCGTGCACCTGACGGACTACCCGAAGGAAAACCCCGACACACCGCCGATGTTCTGTATGCTGCTGCGCAAGCACCTCGGAAACGGACTGCTGACAGCCATAGAGCAGCCCGCGCTCGAGCGTGTCTTGCGCCTTACGTTTGAGACAACCGATGAAATGGGCGAGCGCAGCCCGAAGACGCTTGTCGCCGAGCTCATGGGCCGCCACTCGAACCTTATTTTGCTCGACCGCGAGGGGCGCATCCTCGACTGCTTGCGCCGGGTGGACTTTGAAATGTCCGAGAAGCGTCAGGTATTGCCGGGTCTGTTTTACCATCTGCCGCCCACGCAGGACAAGCTCTGTCCGCTGGAAAGCGCACCCGCGCAGTGGAAGGGCGCGTTTGCATCGGCCCCGAAGGACATGGCGCTGTCCTCTTGGTTTCTGAACAGCTTCAACGGCATCTCCCCGCTGATTGCGCGGGAACTTAGTTTTCGCTGTGCGCAAGACCTGCCTCCAGTCTCCGACGTGTCGGATGCTTGGGATCCGCCCATCGGCACGGTGGACGCCGCGCGCGTGGAAGCCACGCTCACGGATTGGCGTCATTTGGTGCAAAACGGTGGATTTACCCCCGTCCTGCTTCGCCAGGGCGAGAAACTCCGGGACTTCACCTACTTGGAGCCGCGCCACCACCGTGAGCTTGAAACCTTCGAGAGCTTCTCCGCTCTGCTCGACGCTTTCTATGTCACGCGTGACCGGACGGCTCTGCTTTCCACCAAGCGCCAGGACATGCTGCGCACACTGACGACGCTGCGCGACCGCACGCGCAAACGTCTGGCCGCACAGCGTGAAGAGCTAAAGGACACCGAAAAGCGCTCCGACTACCAGCTCTGGGGCGATCTGCTGATGGCCTACCCCAAGAGCGTCACGGGCGGCGCGCATACGGTGACGCTCATAAATTATCTGGACGAGCAGCCGCTGGACATCCCCGTTGATCCCGCACTCTCGGCGCCGCAAAACGCTGTGCGCTATTACAAAGCCTATCGAAAGGCCAAAACGGCGCAGGAGATCCTCTCTGGGCGCATCGCTGCCGGGGAAAAGGAACTCTACTACTTCGAAAGCGTTCTGGATGCCTTGCAGCGGGCCACCTCTCCCGAGGAGCTGGTGGACATCCGGCAGGAGTTGGTCTCCGAAGGAATCCTCAAAAACCCCGGTAAACAAAAGCGCGCGCCGATGGCGGCCTCCCGACCCCACGCCTTTCTGAGTTCGACCGGCGTTTTGATTCTTGTCGGGCGCAACAACCGACAAAACGACCAGCTCACGCTCAAAAGTGCCGACCGCCGTGACATCTGGCTGCACACGCAGAAAATCCCGGGTTCTCACGTCATCATATCGCTTCAGGGCAAGCCTCTGGATGACCAAACCTTGCTTGAGGCCGCGACACTCGCGGCCAACCACTCGCAAGCCGCCTCGGCCCCCAAGGTGCCCGTGGACTACACTTTCGTGGCTCGTGTAAAAAAACCAACGGGCTCACCGCCGGGCTTTGTGATCTACGAAGGGCAAAAAACGCTCTACATCACACCGGACGCTACGCTGCCGGGCCGTCTGCGCCCGGCGGAGGCGTGAGGTTGCACATACCCGTGGAAGGAGGACAAAGGATGTTTACCGTCGACTGCCAGGACAACCATGTCACTGTCTGTCTGGGCGAAACCCCTGTGATTCAACACAGCCCCGAGGCTCCTTTTCTCCACGCCGCCCACGGAGAAGAGTCTTACCATGTTTACAACCACCACTGGACGATCAGCGACCGCGCGCGGCAAAAGGTAGCGCTTTCTGACGCCCAATACGATGAAAACCGCCAGACACTGACCTTTTCCGGCGGCAATTTTTCGCTAACACTCACACTCTCTGAGGAAGATGGTGCCCTGCGCCTGACACCGCGTCGCGCCTCGGCGGATCTCAACCGCCTCTGGCTGAACTTTCCGGTGGAGGGCAAAGGGCAGGTCTACGGCGGCGGCGCGCAGTATGGCGAGCTGAATTTGCGCGGTCAGAAGCTACCGCTTTGGGTGTATGAATCACGCATCGGCCGCGAAAGCACCAAACTGCCGCTGCTTGGCGGCAGCGGTGAGCACGCCACTTACTTCCCCGCTCCGGCGTTTTTTACCGACACGCTACATTATGTTCATATCGATGCCTCCTGTTATGGCTTTTTAGACTTCCGTTCAAACAAAACAAACCGCGTTGAGCTTTGGGCGCTGCCCCAGGCCATTACCCTTGGTGTGGAAGCGTCTTACCCGGCTGTGCTGTCCCACCTGCGCCGCCTTTCGGGCTTCGAAACCGAACTGCCGACTTGGTGTTTCGAAGGAGCCTGGCTCGATGTTCGCGGGGGTCTGAGCGCGCTTACCGATACACTCGAACGTATGCTCTCGGCGGAGATGAACATCGCCTGTCTCTGTCTGTTTGACTGGTCGGGTGGGCGTGAGACGCCCCAGGGGCGACAGACCTTTCTCGATTGGATCTGGAACCGCGAGCTTTACCCAAAGCTTGATTTGTTGCTGCGAGAGCTCTCCCATCAGAACATTCGCACGCTCTCCTATATCAACCCCCACATGGCCGTTGAGGGCTGTTTGTTTGCCGAAGCTTCCTTGCACGGCTATCTCGTACGGAAACCCGAAGGCGGCAACCTTGTGAGCAACATCGGCGGTTTCATGGCAGGTCACCTTGACCTCACAAACCCCAAGGCCTGCCGCTGGTATCAGGAGATCATCCGAAAAAACATCTTGGATCTCGGCTTTGCCGGATACTTTGCGGACATGGGCCAGTGTCTGCCGCCCACCGGTGTACTGCACAGCGGGGAAAATCCAAACCACTTGCACAACCGCTGGCCCTCGCTTTGGAGCCGCCTAAACTTAGAGGCTGTGCGCGCCTCAGGCAAACCCGACGCCTTCTTCTACACCAGTACCGGCTTCGGCGATGCGGCGGCACCGACCTTTTTAAGCTCCACGGGCGACCACAACACATCCTGGGGCCGTGTGGACGGTTTTCCCTCTGCGCTCACCGCCGCGCTCTCGTTGGGGCTCAGCGGTTTGGGTATCTCCCTCTGCGACATCGGCGGCAATCGGTCGTTTTTGACACGGCGCTCGAAGGAGCTCTTCCTGCGCTGGGCCGAATACGCCGCATTTACCCCGATCATGAAAACGATGGATCTCGGCCCCGACCACGCCGATGTGTTTACCGATACAGAGACTTTGCTGGCTTTCGCGCGGCTCACACAGGTGCATGCGCGGCTCGCGCCCTACTTCCGTTTGCTCACACGCGAGTATTTCAGCACGGGCCTACCTGTCATGCGCCCGCTGTTTCTTGTGTTCCCCGGGGAGGAAGCGCTGAAAAAAGCCTCTGACGCCTTTATGCTCGGTGACGAGATGCTGGTCGCTCCAGTGTTTGCGCGCGGCCGACAAACGCGGCGTGTGCTGCTGCCCCAGGGGCACTGGATCCACCTTTGGAGCGGAAAGAGCTTTGTGGGCGGAGAGCATGTGATTGACGCGCCGCTCGGGGCTCCGCCTGTGTTTTACAGCTCAACCGGGCGATTTGCGGACTTGTTTGCAACGCTCAATCACCGCAGTTAAGTACTATTCATTTCCCCCGCCTTCGGCGGGGGAAATGAATTAAAATATCCCTCCTGTTTTAATTTTTAAAGGATGATGTAACCATGCCCTATGACGCCGGTTCTTTTGACGTCGCCGTCATCGGCGCGGGTCACGCCGGGATCGAGGCCGCTTTGGCGGCGGCTCGCCTGGGGGCGAGCGTAGTTTGTTTTGCCATGCAGCTCGATTTGGTCGGTAATCTCCCCTGCAATCCGGCCATCGGCGGTTCCGCGAAGGGCCACCTCGTGCGTGAAATCGACGCGCTCGGTGGCGAGATGGGGCGGGCCGCCGACGAAACCTGCATCCAGTTTCGTTTGCTCAACCGCAGCAAGGGCCCGGCGGTCCACAGTCTGCGCGCGCAAGCGGATCGACGCGCTTACAGCGCCTATATGAAACGCGCGCTCGAAAACCAGCCGGGGCTGACGCTCAAACAGGCCGAAATCGCGGATATTGAGGTGCAAGACGGGCGTGTCACCGCCGTGCTCACCACACTCGGCGCGCGCTTTGCCGTCCAGGCCGTTGTGCTGTCCACCGGAACCTACCTGGACGCCCGCACGATCACGGGGGAGACCGTGCGCATCTCCGGCCCGGACGGGCTGATGCCCGCGCAGGCGCTCTCCGAAACGCTACAGCGTTTGGGGCTGCTGTTGCAGCGCTTCAAGACCGGGACACCCCCGCGCGTCCACGCCCGCAGTGTAGACTTTACAAAGATGGAGCTTCAGCCCGGCGACCCGGACTGCCCGGCGTTCTCATTTGCGGCGGTGCGCCCACCCGAAAACCGCGCCTGTTGCCATCTGACCTGGACAACAGCGGAGACCCACAAGTTGATTCTCGACAATTTGCACCGCTCCCCGCTCTATGCGGGTGTGATACAGGGCGTCGGCGCGCGGTACTGCCCGTCGATTGAGGACAAAGTCGTGCGCTTTGCCGACAAACCGCGCCATCCCGTATTTGTCGAGCCCACGGGTTTGGACACGCAAGAACTGTACTTACAAGGTCTCTCGTCCTCGCTGCCTGAAGAACTGCAAATGCAGATTTTGCACACCATTCCGGGGCTCGAGCGCGCGGAGATTACACGCCCGGCCTACGCGATCGAGTACGACTGCTTAGACCCCCTCTGTTTACATTCGACGCTCGAAACCCGGGCCGTGTCCGGCCTCTTTTCCGCCGGTCAGCTCAACGGCACCTCGGGCTATGAGGAAGCTGCCGCGCAAGGTCTTCTGGCCGGGATCAACGCCGCTCGTCGGGTACAGGGGAAGGAACCCGTCACGCTCTCGCGCACCAGCTCCTACATCGGCACCTTGATCGATGACCTCGTTACGCGCGGCACAAATGAACCTTACCGCATGATGACCTCCCGTTCGGAATACCGGCTGCTGTTGCGTCAGGACAACGCCGACCAACGTTTGACCCCGATTGGTTACGAGCTTGGCTTGATTTCCGAGGAACGCCACGCGCGCATGGTGGAAAAATACCGTTTGGTAGAGACCGAGCTTGCGCGCGTCGAACGTGTCGTCGTGCCGCCGTCTGAGACGTTGCAGTCGTTTTTAGAAACGCGGGGCAGCGCGCCGATCTCAACGGGCGTGCGTCTTTCCGACCTCATCCGACGCCCCGAACTTGGCTACGATGTACTGGCCCCGTTGGATCCAAACCGCCCCGCTTTGCCCCGTGAGGTATGCGAGCAAGTGGAAATCTCTTTGCGCTATGAAGGCTATCTACGCCGACAGGAGGCACAAGTGGAGCGTCTGCGGCGCATGGAGACACACCGACTCCCGCCGGAACTGGACTTTGAGAGCATTGGCGGGATGCAACTCGAGGCGCGGCAAAAGCTGCAAAAGCATCGCCCCGAAACCCTGGGGCAGGCCTCGCGCATCTCGGGCGTCAACCCCGCGGACATCGTGGCGCTGATGATTCATTTGGAGCTGAAAACATGACCGATAACCCCGTCCAAGCGCTTCCCTCACCGTCCCGAACGCCCGAACAACTTGCGCGGCTTGAGGCGTTTCTGCGCGCCCTGCTCGAGGAAAACAAACGGCAAAACCTCACCGCGATCACCGACCCCGAGGAAGCCATGACGCGGCACATCGAAGACGCGCTTGCGCTGCCGTCCCTGTTTCCGCTGTCGGGCAAGACGGTCATCGATGTGGGCACAGGTGGGGGCCTGCCGGGTCTACCACTGCGCTTGCTGGACGATTCCATCCGGCTGACGCTACTGGACGCAACGGAGAAAAAAGTCGAATTTTTACGCCGCGTTTGCCTTTCCCTCGACCTTCCTGACGTCACCTGCCTGTCCGGGCGCGCCGAAGAGCTGGGGCTGACAAAGGCGCGGGAGCGCTTCGACGTGGCGCTTGCGCGCGGGGTGGCTTTTCTGCCGATGCTCTGTGAACTCTGCTTGCCGCTTGTGCGCGTGGGTGGATATCTTTTGGCGATGAAAAAGGCCGACTGCGACGAGGAATCGCAGGCGGCGGCCAACGCCATGCGTGTACTAGGCGGACGGCTGGAAACGATAAAGCGCTACATCTTGCCCGGTGGGCAGAGCCATGCGCTGGTGATAATCAAAAAGGTCAAAAAAACGCCCGAGGATTATCCTCGGCGCTTTGGGAAAATCAAGGCCAGTCCGCTGTGAGGGCGAGTCGATGGATTCACGAGTTTAGAATTGGGGGGTAGAGAATGAAAGCGCGACTGATCCCGCTTTTATGTGTTTGCTTACTCCTTTCTCTGTTAGCAAGCTGCGCAAACTCTCCGGATAGTCAATCAAAATCCGAGGGCATTCAGCTTTACAATCTCTCCGAAAGCGAACGGAAGCTACTGACATATTTGGCTTACGAGGATGACGTGACCCTCTTTTCGTTCAAAGCCCCGAAAACCGTAAAGAGTCTTGAAGTAAACACCTACGTCTTGGGGCCGGATCAAAACTGGGAACAAAACGGCGGCGGGAAAATATCTTTGGACGCCACGCAAGACGAAGCTTTGCCGGGTATGCTTTCTCTGATTTTGAAAGAAAACCACAGTCTGGCGTTCCACATCACGACGACTGGACGCGCCTCCTATCAAACGGATGAAATTTCAGACCACAGTCTCCATTCGTCATCTACAAAAACATTCCTGACGGAATTCGAGGCGATAGAACCAGGTAAAGAAATCCCCGTCGCGATTTTGGTCTGCGACAGCGGTACTGTCATGAGAACCTTCGATGTGAACAGCTTCTTTTCCCCCGATAACTACAAAGACATGGATCTCGTGCAAGCCGTGACCTTGACGTTTACGGCGGAGTAAGTTCGCAAACGAACACCATGGATAGTCTTCTTGTTTCTTACTCATACTAACTCCAAAACGAGACGGAGGCCGCTTATGAACAAGGAGATACACATCACAACCCGTGACCGGCTGCTGCGCGCCTGGGAAAACTCGATGGAAATGGTCCGCGACCTGGAGTGCTATGCCAAGGAGACACAGGAACAAGATGTCGAAGAAATGTTCCGCCGCTATGCCGAAGAGGCCAGCTTGCAGGCTTCGGCGTTTCGCTCTAAGCTGTTGGAGTTTGAAAATCAGCACGGCGGACGCCACTTTACGTCATAAGGAAGCGCCAAAAAGGCCGCAACGACAAAGCGTTGCGGCCTTTTTTCAGGCTGTCAAGGAATTGACAGCCTGGGAAGGCGCGTGCGCGCGCCTGTCATCTTCGGATGGGATTTAGACGTGAAAAAGGGGACTCAGCGCCCCCTTTTCACACTTTTCCCCCCGATGCTTTTTGAACACTTGCCCGAGAAAAGGCTTTTTTGACAGCCTGAGGCCGCAACGGCAAACCGTTGCGGCCTTTTTATCTGATAAATTTTAGCGGAATTTCTTTTTTGCACGGGCGGCCTCGGACTTCTTCCGACGCTTGACACTGGGGCTTTCGTAATGCTCTCTCTTGCGGAGCTCGGAAAGAACGCCCGACTTGGCACAACTGCGTTTGAAGCGCTTCAGGGCGCTGTCCAGCGACTCGTTGTCTTTGACTCGGACTTCCGACATTGGTTTCCCTCCCTCCGCGGGTCAACCGGAAAAGACATTGGAGCCCGTCCGGTTTGCCATCATCAATCATTCTCTATCCATTATATTTTCCCGGAACGCATCTGTCAAGAACAAACCGCTTCCAAGACATCATGATTTTGGCTTGACTACCAAATTCACAAGTTTATTTTTGACATAAATCTGCCGCACGATTTCCGCGTTTTCGAGTAATTTCTCTACGCGCGGCTCGTTTTTCGCGGCTTTCAACGCCTCTTCTTCTGACGCGTCCGACGGCACAACAACCGTCGCTTTGAGTTTGCCGCCGATTTGCACGGCGATCTCCACAGAGTCCTCGGTGAGCTTGTCTGGGTCATACGTCGGCCAAGGTTGATTGACAACATAGCCCGGCAATTTGTGCTCACTCCAGAGCTCCTCGGCCAAATGCGGCGCAAACGGGGCGAGCAGCGTGAGGAAGATTTTCAAGTCGCCGAGCGTCGCAGGTTTTTCTGTAAGCGCGTTGAGCAAGCTCATCAGCGCGGCGATGGCAGTGTTAAACTTCAGGTGCTCGATGTCCTGCCCGACTTTGGCAATCGTCTTGTGCAGCAAACTTTCGTGGTGGGGCGACTGTACCATCGACGGATCCACCTGTTCGGACAGTGCCGCCACGCGCTCCAGGAACCGACGGCAACCTTTGACCGCCTGGCTCGACCACGGCGCGCTCTTTTCAAAGTCGCCGATGAACATGATATACAGCCTAAGCGTGTCCGCGCCGTACTGGGCGGCGATCTCGTTGGGGCTTACGACGTTGCCGCGAGACTTGGACATCTTTTCGCCGCCCTCACCGAGAATCATGCCGTGGCTCGTGCGGCGGGCGTAGGGCTCCGGCGTCGGCACAACGCCGATGTCATACAAAAACTTATGCCAGAAGCGGGAGTAGAGCAGGTGCAGTGTCGTGTGCTCCATGCCGCCGTTGTACCAGTCTACGGGCGTAAAATACCGTAAGGCTTCGGGGCTGGCCAAAGCCGTGTTGTTGTTTACGTCGCAATAGCGCAGGAAGTACCAAGAGGAGCCGGCCCACTGGGGCATCGTGTCGGTCTCGCGCTCGGCTGCACCGCCGCACTTCGGGCAGGTGGTGCGCACCCACTCGGTCATCTGCGACAGCGGGCTTTCGCCGGTTTCCGTCGGCTCGTAGGACTCGACATCCGGCAGCAGCAGCGGGAGTTCGCAATCGGGCAACGCTACCGCGCCGCAGGTCGGGCAGTGGACAATCGGAATCGGCTCGCCCCAATAGCGTTGGCGCGAAAAGACCCAGTCGCGCAGTTTGTAATTGACACGCGCCTCACCGAGCTTTTCTTCCACAAGCCAATCGGTCATGCGCTTTTTGGCCTCGTCGACCGAAAGCCCGGTGAGGAAGCCGGAATTAACGAGCGTGCCTTGCGCGACGTCGGTAAAGGCCGCCTGCGTCACATCGCCGCCAGCCACGACCTCAATGATGGGTAAGTCAAACGCGCGCGCAAAGTCCCAGTCGCGCTCATCGTGCCCCGGCACGGCCATGATGGCGCCGGTACCATAGCTCATGAGCACGTAGTCGGAGATGTAAATCGGGATCTCCCCACCGGTGGCGGGATTGATGGCCCTCACGCCCTGAAGACGCACGCCGGTCTTCTCTTTTTGAAGTTCCGTTCGCTCAAAGTCGGATTTTCGATTGGCCTTTTGGCGATATTCGTCGATTTCATCGTTGTTTTCCAGCTTGTCACGCCAAGTGGCAAGCAGCGGGTGTTCAGGCGCGATGACCATATAGGTCGCGCCAAAGAGCGTGTCGGGCCGCGTCGTAAAGACACGCAGGACGTCCCCGGCTGTGGTTTTAAAGTCCACCTCCGCGCCCTCGGAGCGCCCGATCCAATGGCGTTGCTGCGCCACAACGCGGTCTAAGTAGTCCACCGTATCCAAGTCATCCAGCAGGCGCTGGGCGTAGGCCGTGATTTTGAGCATCCACTGGCTCTTCTCCCGGCGCACAACCGCCGAGCCACAGCGCTCACACGCGCCGTCCACAACTTCTTCGTTTGCGAGTACGCACTTGCAAGAAGTGCAAAAGTTCACGGGCATTTTCGCTTTATACGCGAGACCCTTTTCAAACAGTTTGAGGAAAATCCACTGCGTCCAGCGATAGTACTTCGGATCGGTCGTATCGACCACGCGACTCCAGTCAAACGAATAGCCGAGCATCTCGATTTGTTTTCGGAAAAATGCAATGTTCTTCTCCGTCACGCGCGCAGGGTGAATCTTATTGGCAATCGCAAAGTTTTCCGTCGGCAGACCGAAGGCATCCCAGCCGATCGGGAACAGCACATTGTAGCCCTGCATCCGTCGTTTGCGCGCGACGATGTCCATTGCCGTGTATGGGCGCGTATGGCCAACATGCAGACCGTTGCCCGACGGATACGGAAACTCCACGAGCACGTAGTATTTCGGGCGGGTAAAGTCGTCGGTGGTCCGGTACACCTGATCCGCCTGCCAACGTTCCTGCCACTTTTTTTCGATGGCCGCGCTGTCGTATTTCATCTTAAGTCCACTCCCTCGGCAGTGTGTGAAAATCATCGCAATTAACCCTTTGGCGTCTCCTCAGGCAGAGGTACCACCCGCGCGTCACTCCAGAGACGCTCGAGTGAATAAAACGAACGCGCCTCTTCGGTAAACAGATGCGCAATCGCGCAACCAAAATCCAAGAGCACCCAGTTGCCGGATAGATAGCCCTCCACATGGTGCGGCAAAACACCCTGGAGCTTCATCACGCGCTCCATCTCGTCCGACAGGGTTTTCAGGTGGGTCGAGGAAGTGCCGGTGGCGATGACAAAGTAGTCCGCGAGTTCCGTGATGTCGGTGACGTGAAAGATACGCAGGTCTCTGGCCTGTTTCGCGTCCGCGGCGCGCGCGAGAAGAAACGCCATATCTTGCGGCGTCATGTCGGGGGTGGGCGATGAAGTAGCCATACTTTTCTCCTTTGCCGCGTTATTTGTCGCGCAGTTTGCTGATGTCCACGTTGTCCGACGTAATGGGTGTAAGGTAGGGGTTAAAGTACTCGTTGACCATCTCAAGCAACTTATCCTCATAAATGATGACATAGCTCTGGCCTTTATAGTACGGAGATGTGTCGCCGGGCATGATGTGGAACTCAATGTCTTCTTCCTTAAGTTTGAATAGCTCCTGCATAAACCAAATCATATTGCCCGTCGTCAGGTCGGTTTTTACGCTTTCGCTCACAATGTCCACAAACTCAGGGATCTTAAACACATTGGCCCCTTTGAGCATTTGAGAGGCCATCGCTTTGAGGAAATCCTGCTGGACGCGAACGCGCTGGATGTCCCCCTCAACATAGGTATGCCGGAAACGTAAGAGCTGGATGGCTTTGTCACCATTGAGGTGCTGAAACCCTTTTTCCAAGTTAATATACAAATTCTGTCCCGGATCACTGTAATGCATTCTCCGGGGTACGTCGAAGTCGACGCCGTCCATCGCATCCACGAGCCGTACAAAGCCTTTCAAGTCAACCACCATATAGCTGTCAGGCGCGAAACCGATGAACGATTGGAGCTCTTTTTTGAGCTGATCAGCCTTGCCGATGGCCCATGCGGCGTTAATTTTCTTGATTTTTCGAGAGACGTTTACCTGCGTGTCACGCGGGATGCTCATCACGTTGAGCTTGCCCTGCACAGTATCCAGCGTGGCCAGCAACATGGTGTCCGTGTTGCCGCCGAGATGGTCAGCTCCGGCCACAAGCACGGTGTAGACGCCGGGTTTGCGGTTGCCGGACGCGGAGAGCCCCGGCGAGCTATCGGGTCCGCCAGAAACGTCAAACGGCGGGCTGGAGGGATCCACCAAGCCCAGCCCTTGGCCATCCACATCGGGCGGCGCGACATCGCCGGTCAACGCGCGCATAAACATAAAGCCGCCGATGCCCACGCAGAGAACGGCCACTAAAATCACAGTAATAATCCTAAGGCGCATAGATTTCTTTTTCTTGCTTTTCTTACTGTTTCCATTGCTTCTTTTGGGAGCTTCATTTCGGTACATATGTCTTGATCCTCTTCTCACTCATGATTCACAAAGCGCGTTTCTTCATCCCACCGAAAGGAGAAACATTTTCCTTACAATCGCGCTCAATATCTATACATTGTCCCATTGCTATTTTTGTTTTTGTCTGTCCATCAGCAAATGATTGCGCGCCGCAATCGTGCGCGTATGAATTGTGCGCCCCCCCATCATCTGCACATGCAGCGACAGGTCAAAGGCTGAAATGAGCGCCGCATCGAGATCCAAAAAGCTCAAAGCACGCAGCGCACGCAGTTCCGGAAACGTTCGCCCGGGTTCAATCCAATCCGAAAGGTAGGTAATTTTCGCAAGCGGAGACATATCGACATCGCCCAACGTGTGAGAAACTATAGCCTCACAGACCGCGTCCGGCTGCCCGAATTCATGACGGGCCACCATAGCGCCCGTCTCCGCGTGGAGCAGCTTTCCAAACGACGGGTCCCGAAATTCCTCAGAGCGCAGGCGTGCGATTATATCATATTTTTCGCACAGTTTCAACTGTTCTTCGACATTCAGAGATTTTGTCACATCGTGCAGCAAGGCCGCGTTTCGCGCGAGGGCTCGATCCACCCCCCAGCGCAGCGCCAGTGTGTCGGCGATCTGTTCCACACCCAAAATGTGCAGCCGACGCAAAGGTGCCACACGCGAAAGCGCCTTATGGCGCATGGTTTCCGTCAAGAGTGTCGTTTCGGGCACCGTCTCCCTCCTTTTATGGGCAAGCGCCCATTCGAGCTATACTCCATACAGGTTATTCGTTTGTATATACGCCGCAACAGCGTCGGGAACAAACGAAAGCCCCGCCCCACCGGCGAGCATGGCACGTAAGTCAAAAGACGAAATTTCAACCAAATCGTGCCGCAACAGCGCTGCCTCCGCGCCAAAACGATTTTTTAAACCTTCGGCGTGACGCGCCATTTCGGCCAATTGCCCCTCGCCCCGGGCCAAAGACGCCACAGAACAGAGCGCAAAGATCCGCTCCGCGTTTTTCCAATCCTGAAGCGTCAAAAACATATCCTGCCCGACGACAAGCCACAGTGGTAGATCCATATATGTCTCTCGCAGTGTTTCCAAAGTGTCCACTGTGTATCCGGTATGTCCCGCAAGCGCGCGCTTCATTTCCCAGTCGGACACCTCGACACGGGGGATGGCACCGAACGCCAGACGCGTCATAGCCAGTCGATGCGCGGCCGAGGGTGTGTTTTGGGGCAGTGCTTTGTGAACAGGGTCGCCCGTGGGCATGACAAGGATTTTTTTTGGCTTTAGCTGCTCGGCTACGGCTTGCAGCGCGGCCACGTGGCCCTTATGCGGCGGATTGAAGGTGCCGCCGAAGAGCGCCAAACCTTGCGACATAGGGACACCTCCCATCAGCTAAAAGCGCTCACCCCGCCGAGAGCCCCGCTTGTTCCCACAACCGCGCAAATTCTTTCATAGCTATGGCACGGTGGGACAGTTGGTTTTTCTCGTCACGTGTAAGCTCCGCCATGGTTTTTCCGAGAGCGGGCAGATAAAACAACGGGTCATAACCAAAGCCCCCGGCACCCACCGGGGTTTTGAGAATTTCGCCCTCGCAGATGCCGTTTGCCATAAGCGACCGCCCGCCGGGGAACACCGCGACAAGCACACAGACAAACCGGGCCCGCCGATCGGTTTCGTTGGCCATCGCGCGCAGCAGATGCGCGTTGCGGTCGGCGTCGGTCACAGCTTCGGGGGCTCCAAAACGGGCTGAAAGCACACCCGGCGCACCGGAAAGCGCCCGAACTTCAAGGCCCGAATCATCTGCCAGCGCGGGCAAACCCGTTGCACGACAAGCGGCTTCAGCCTTGATCCGCGCGTTGTCCTCATAGGTGCGGCCCGTTTCTTTGGGGGCAAACGGTACATTCAGCTCACGCGGCAGCACCGGTGTGAGTCCGAGTCCGGCAAACAGCGGCGTAAACTCATGGCGTTTGTGTTCGTTGTTGGTCGCCAATACAAAGCGCACGGGGACTCACCTCATTTTAACGATATCAATCGGCGGCCATGAGCGCCTCGACAAACTCACGCGCGTCGAAGGGCAGCAAGTCATCGCCCTTTTCGCCGACGCCGACAAACTTGACCGGCACTTTGAGCACGTCCGACACGGCAATCACAATGCCGCCCTTGGCCGTTCCGTCGAGCTTTGTGAGCACGACGCCGGTCAGCGGCACGGACTGCGCAAAGACTTTGGCTTGCGTGAGTCCGTTTTGCCCGGTCGTCGCGTCGAGGACAAGTAAGTTTTCACGCGCGGCGTTCGGGCACTCCCGGTCGATCACGCGGTTGATTTTCGAGAGTTCCTGCATGAGGTTTTGCTTGTTGTGCAATCGTCCGGCCGTGTCACAAAGCACGACGTCGCTGCCACGGCGGCGCGCGGCCCCCAAGGCGTCGAATACAACGGCGGCGGGATCGGCCCCCTCTTGCTGCCGGATGATGTCCACGCCCGCGCGGTCGGCCCATATGGCAAGCTGTTCAGCCGCCGCGGCCCGGAACGTGTCACCCGCGCAAAGCAATGTGGCCCGCCCCTCGGTGCTCAGACGCTGCGCGAGCTTGCCAAGCGTCGTCGTTTTGCCGACACCGTTGACGCCGATGGCCAGGAGGATCGACGGCTTGGTGTCGAGTTTCAGCGCCGTGTCGCCGACGCTTAAAGTCTCCACGAGCACTTCTTTCAGCGCCTCGCGAACGTCGTCGGGCGAGCGCAGGTTGTTCTGTTTCACACGGGCGCGCAACGTCTCGACAGCGCGTCCGGCGGTCTCCACGCCGAGGTCGGCCAAGATGAGCATCTCTTCGAGTTCATCGAAAAAAGCCTCTTGGTCTTTTGAAAACGAGGTAAACAGACCGCTAAGCGTTTCGCCGACGGCCTGGCGTGTTTTGCTGAGTCCCTGCTTGATCTTCTGAAAAAAACCCATACCTTACCTCCCCAAAAAGCCTCGCGGAGTTTTCCGCCTTTGGCGGAAAATAAAATTAAATTGTTTTCCGGAAATTCACTTTCCGGAAAAACTTCCACTGACCAAATCAGATGAAAATCTCCATTTTCATCCGAAATTTATGTTGCGTAAGCTACCTCATCGAGCTTCATCTTTAGAATCTTCGATACGCCTTCCTCCTGTGTCGTGACGCCGTAGAGCACGCCGGCGGTTTCCATGGTGCCGCGGCGGTGCGTAATCACGACAAACTGTTTGTCTTTGGACAGGCGGCGCAGATAGTTTGAGAAGCGCGCGACGTTTCTCTCGTCCAAGTCATGGTCGACCTCGTCGAGCACGCAAAACGGCGCGGGTCGCACTTTAAAGATCGAGAAATACAACGCAATGGCCACGAGCGACTTCTCACCGCCGGAGAGCAAGGAGATCGAGCGCAGTTTTTTCCCGGGCGGCTGGGCGCGGATTTCCACATCGCTGGTCAGCACATTTTCAGGGTCGGTGAGCTCCAGACGCGCAGTACCGCCGCCGAAAATGTCCTCAAAGGTCTCCGAAAAATGCCGTCCGATTTCGGCGAATCGGTCGGAAAAGAGCTGCTGCATTTCACCCGTGATGTCCTCAATGATCGAAAGCAACTGCTCGCGCGCTTGCGCGGCGTCGTCGTGCTGCGTCGAGAGATAGTCATAGCGCTCGCTGATGCGTTCAAACTCTTCAATCGCGCCGAGGTTTGGCTGCCCCAAAGCGCTGATTCCTGCTTTCAGTTCGGCGATTCGGCGGTTGGCCACCGCGGCGCTCTCCATCGGCGTGCGCAGCGCGCAGGCCGCGCTGTGGGACAAACCATATTGTTCCCAAAGTCTGTCCATAATTCCTCGTTCTTCGGCCTCACCGGCGGCTTGCCGGGCTTCAAGCCGGGCGCGCTCGCGCTCGAGTCCCACGGTGGTCTCATGCAGCTCCTTGGTCTTGCGATCCAAAACCACCCGCTTTTCCTCAAGCTGATTGCGTTTTGCAAAGCAGTCAGAGAGCTTTGTCTTCAGTTCCGCCACCGCTGATTTGCAAGCGACCGCACTTTCCTCTTTGACGGAAAGGGATTCGGAAAGTTCCCGATTTTTCCGCTCATAGTCCGAAATCATCGCGCGCTTCTGCGCCTCGTCGCCGGTCAGTTCCGCGCGCATCGCCTCATAGTCGCGCAAGACGGCGTCTTCTGAGGCAATCTGCGTCTCCAGTGAGGTTTGCAGCGCCCGCTGGGCCGCCAAATCGTCGGATATCGCCCGGCTTTTCTGCAACACATCCTGCTGGCGGGACAAGAGGGTTTCCATCCGACGCGCGCAGTCCGTGGCATATCCGTCTTCTTCGTCGATTTTTCGTTTGAGGGTCTCAAGGTCGTGTTCAAGTTCCAGCCGACGCGCGCGGCTTTCCGCGCGTTTTTCGTCCTGTCGATCCCGCGCACTGAGCATTTCGGAAAGACGAAGACGCAAGTTTTCCGCGCGGGCCCGTTCCTCAAGCAGCGCGTTTTCCAGCGCGCGGCGCTGCCCTGTGGCCACCTCAAACTCGTAGTTGTCGGCTGCCAATTCGCGTTTGGCCGTGGCCAGCTCCTCCGTGAGGCGCTGACGCTCCTCGGTAAGCTGCTCTTTTTCTTCGGACAGGCGGGCGATCTCATTTTTTCGTGTGAGCAAGCCCACATTGCGCCCGACGCTGCCGCCGATCATCGCGCCGCCGGGTGCGACCACCTGGCCGTCGAGCGTTACGATACGAAAGCGATGATTCCTTCGGCGGGCCAGCGCAATCGCGTGATCCAAGGTCTCCACCACAACGGTGCGCCCGAGCAAATTTTCAAAAATCCCTCGATAGCTTTCCTCAAAACGCACAAGCTCGGAGGCCAGGCCCACAAAACCCGCCTCCCGCGACATCCCCTCTTCGGTGAGCGTGCGCCCGGTGATGACCGAGAGCGGCAAGAAAGTCGCACGCCCGGCGTCACTGCGGCGCAGAAATGAAATCGCGGCTTTGGCGTCTTGCTCGGTCTGCGTGACAATGTTTTGCAGTGCGGCCCCGAGTGCGGTCTCAATGGCCACGGCGCAGCGGTCGTCGACCGTAAGCAGGTCGGAGACCGTGCCATGCAGTCCCGAAAGCCCACCCCGGGCCTGTTCGTGCATCACGCGCACAACACTTTTCGCGTGTCCCTCATGCTCGCGTTCCATCTCACTGAGCATGTGCAGCCGCGCGCCTAAGGTGTTCAGTTCCATCTCGGCGCGATTACCGCGCTCCTGTGCGCGCGCGCAGCGTTTTTCCTTGGCGCCCAGCCGCAGCCGGAAGCCTTCTAAAATGTTGTCCTGCGCTTTCATCTCGTCCGAGAGCGCGCGGACTTTTTCTTCACTTTCCTGGCAGGCCGCGCGGGCCTCGTCTTCAAGGCGCTGCTTCTCGGCCCACTCGGCGGCTCCGTCGCTGTCGGCGCGCATGAGTTCGCTCAGCGTGGCCTGACGCGAGGAGTGCTCCATCCGCAACCGATGAGCCAGGTCCGTATGTTGTGTCTCCATCGCCCGCAGCGCGTCGAGCTGTCGGGCCGCGTCCCCGCTCTGGGCCGCCGCCTCTTCGGCCTGACGTAGGATCTTCTCAAGTGTAACCGCCGTCTCGGTCTGTTGCAAAAGCAGCTCGTCCCGTTTTTGGCGGTGTGTGTCGATTTGTTCGGAGAGCGAAAGACTCCGGCTCTCCTGGAGCTTTTGTTCCTGCCCGAGCCGAAGGATGCTCTCTTCGTTGTGCTGCATGGAGGTTCGAATTACGCTTATGGCGTTTTCGATCTCAGCGGCTTCAGCCTCTTTTTCAGACAGCGTGCCTCTCAGACGTTCGGCCTCGCGGTTGCACTCAACCAGGGCCAAATCCGAGCCCTCCGACTGACGATAGAGTGTCTCCAAGGACTCCTGCGCGGTCTGAAGCTCGGTGTTGATCAGCCCCAAATCGGTTCGGACTTGCGCAAATCCCGCCTGGATTTTCTCCAAAGCGTCCAGCCAGACGTTGATTTCCAAGGCCTTCAGTTCTTCTTGCAGTGTCAAAAAGGTTCGAGCAACCTCGGCTTGCCTTTGCAGCGGTTTCATCTGCAACTGGAGTTCCTCAATTTTGTCGCCGATGCGCAAAAAATTGGTCTCCGCGGCAGTCAGTTTTCGCTCAGCCTCCTCCCGGCGGTAACGGAAACGGGAGATGCCGGCGGCCTCTTCAAACACACGTCGGCGATCGCCGCTTTTCTCGGACAAAATTTCGCCGATTTTGCCCTGCCCGATGATCGAATAGCCGTCCCGTCCCAGGCCTGTATCCATAAAGAGTTCCAAGACGTCTTTTAAGCGCACGGACGCGCGATTGACAAAGTATTCGCTCTCACCCGAGCGATAGAGACGACGTGTAATTTCCAGTTCCGGCGGCTGGGCGGCAAACAGCCCATCCCGGTTGTCGATGCGCAGACTCACTTCGGCAAAGCCCATCGGCCCGCGATGCTTAGCACCATGGAAAATCAGCTCTTCCATGCGTTTTTCGCAGCGCAAAGCGCGCGGGTTCTGTTCACCCAGAACCCAGCGCATGGCCTCGGCTATGTTGCTTTTTCCGCTGCCGTTGGGCCCCACCACGGCCGTAAGTCCCGCCTCAAACGAGAGTGCGGTCTTTTCCGGGAAGGACTTAAAGCCTTGGATCACAAAGGATTGCAAATACAATCAATACACCGTCCAAATGGGGATGAAGTCATCATGAGCTCGCTTCATCAACCAAGTCACACCCAAAGAAGGGTCGCCGACCGTTTGACGGCTTATTTTATCAAATCCCCCCGTCCGCGTCAATTGAAAACGGTTTGTTCGTTGAGGGCATTCGAACGCCTCCTGGGTTTTACGGTGTCCACACAAAATCCACCCCGCAGTCTATTCGACTGCGGGGTGGCAGACTGTCAAAAAAGCCTCGCAGAGTTTTCCGCCTTTGGGGGAAAATAAAGGTTCATTGTTTTTCCGGGGACATGTGCATCGGAAAAACTCCATAACTCGCCGATTTTCCTCAGAAAATCGGTGGTTCCGGCCCGCAGGCCGGAGCCAAACTTGTCAAAGAATCCAGCAAAGCGATTCTTTGACAACTTGTCCACCCCGCAGTCTATACGACTGCGGGGTGGACAAGGGGAGTAGAAAAATGAGTTGGATGTTGTCAAGCTTTCATGGTCTTGGTTGTGCCCATTTGGGCACACCGCGCGGAGGCGCGTTCTTTACCGGGAGCCTTTTTTCTTGCGGCCCAGAACGATACCGGTTCCGGTGACCGCAACACCAAGCAGCAACAGCAAAGCGCTCAGCGGGGTGCCTCCGGTGAAGGGCAGGCCGCCCGTCGGGGTGTCGTTGCCGCCGATCTCCTCATCCTCATCGGGCGGGAGCACTTCGATGGAAGGCGGAGCCAACGGGGTGTCGTCGTCGTCGTCAACTTCTTCCTCTTCCTCAGGCGGTGTGACTTCCTCTTCGGTCGTGTCAGCGGGCTTGTAATACAGGGTGATTGCGCGGTCTGTAGTGAAATACCCTGTCAGAGGGTCACCTTCAGAGCGGGTGTATTGATAACCCTCAATGGTCGGCGGGGTTACTTTGTATTGTGTGCCATACCCCGACGTGGTACTGGGCGCCTGCAGGACTTTTCCTGTCTCTTCGTCGAGATAGCGCACGGTCAGCGTGTAGGAGGAGGGCCCCACGTAGTTTCTCCGGTAGTAGACTTCCACCACGTTGTCATCGCCTTTGGCGATCACATCCGGACCCTTCTTTTCGCTGAATCGGTAGCCGCTGCGGTTATGTCCTTCAATGTCGAGCGGAATGGTAGCACCCGCCGGGAGTGTGCCGGTTTTGATGGCGGTGTTGTCCAGCGTGCCGTCGTAATAATAGCGGATGATATAACCATAACGAGCTTTGGCATACTTGAGTTCAATCACGAGGTTTTGCGTCCCTACGTTTCCGTCCATCACATAGGACTCTTCGTCTATCAAGATGTAGTCATGCCCGTCATATGTGATGGTGCTTTGGCCTTCAAGGGCCTTAGCCACGTTGTAGGGCGCCCCGCGCTTGTAATTGCTGCCGCCGTCAAAGGCTTTCTGGAGTTCCACAGGAGTCTCGGCGAGATCAGCGAGGTTATCGTAACCCAGGTATTTGACGGTGACCGAGTAGGTTTTGGTGACATAGTAGACTCTCAGCACGTTGTCGGTCGGATTGGCCGTAAGAGAAATTTCGCCTTCGGTGGGATCGTAACCGGAGAAGCGGTAGTCGCCGCCGTCAAAGCCGCTCTTGTCGCCGCCTTTGTCGGTGATGACATCGTTCAATTCACCGTAGCCGTGGGCCGTGTCAAGCTTGTCGCCGTCAAAGTAGTACTCAATCACGTAGGGGTAACCTTTGCGTTCGTAGTTCTGATCCAGTGCCACGACGCCCTCGGTGGCCGTCGCCGCCAACTCGGCTGTGAGCTGCGCGTTCAGCGACGCACCGGAAGCGAAGGTATACACGACGCCGTGTTCGGAAATTGTATCCAATTGTTGCGCGCTGAGGTTAAAGCTTTGACCCACCACATACGTGCTCGTGTTGGTGTACGGGGCGGCGATGGGCACAACGCCATAGAGATAGTTCACTTGGAAGCTATAGCGCAGCAGGTCGTATTTGACATCCAGCGTCGTCACATCAGGGAGAAGGATGCTCGTGTCCGTGGTGACACGGGTGTGGGTGTCACGGGGTTTGTCGGTGACGGGGATAGTGTAAGTCTCATTGGCTTCCAGCCAGACATAGCCGGTCACTTTCGCGTCGTCGGCTATGTACTCGGTCTCACCGGTGGCGGCGTTTTTCAAGCTTTCATAGAGGTAGTTGATTTCATAGGAAACCATTTCTTTGGCCACACGGGTGTAATAAACCGACACTTCCATCTGGTCGCTGTAAACGGTGACCGTGTATGTCCCGTCGCTTTCTTTGATGGCCGCGTCTCTGCTGTGGTAGAGATAACGGATTTCCTCGTTGTCCTTTTGGACGCCCAGCTCTTCGATGCGGGTCAGCACGTTGGGAACGCTGACCTCCACGCTCTGGCCGCTTGTCAGACCGGGGAAAGTGGCGTCGAGCTGAAGCTGATCCAGCGGGCTGCTACCCAGGACGTAGTAGTGTACCGTGAGGTGGACGGTCTTTTTCTTGTAGTACAGGGTGATTTCTTTGTTGCCGTCCACTGTGCCGCCGGTGGGTTCAGCGCTCACGCACTCCCAGATTACGCCGGTCGAATCGGTGATGCTTGGCAAGTAGTCAAAGGTGTACGGCGTGCCCGAATCCTGCAACTTGACCTTATAGCCCTGGTTTGCGGTGTCGTCGGCGATGATGTATGCGTTCGGGGCCGTATTCGATCTGTAGTGGGTTTTGATTTCATACACGTCGGGCTCGTAGATGAGCGTGACCACGACGTCTTGCGCACCGAAGCTGCCTTTCAGCGGGGCACTGCCCGTTTTCGGTCCCACATAGCGGTAGGGACGGGTGTCCTTGCCGATGATGATGTCGTCGGGGCTGACGGTATAGTCTTCACCGACATCATAGTTTACCGGTTTCTCAGACGCTTTGACCTCGTTGCCCGCTGCATCCTCATATTTTACGATGAGGCTGTAGGTGTCGAGCGTGTAGTTGAGGGTGATGATGACATTGCCCTCAACCGGGATGTTTTTCAGCCCTAAGCCGCTGGGGCTTGTGGTGTAGCTCCCGCTGTATGTATACAGCTTGCTGTCCACTCTGAACGAATCGTCTGGGGTTACCGTGTAGGTGCCGGGGACGTTGCCGTAGGGGTCTTGATAAAGGACGGGCATAAAGCCGCTGTCTTTCAGCGTCGTGCCGCCGCTCTTGCAAATGACCTTGATTTGTCCCGATTGGGCATTCGGCTCAAAGGGTTCATAGGTGTAGGTGATGGTTTTGTCGCCGATCACGGTAAAACGTTCGCCCGGCTCCTGCCCCGCGTCGTTGCCCACGTATTCGTACCACTGGCCCTCATGGAAAATGTAGGGCACTTCAGGCAAGACATATGGATGGCCGCCGTCGACAAAGGTGGAGGTGGCGTCCTTGAGTTCAATGTTCTCGTCTTCCGCGTCCACAAACCGGACGGTCACGGCAAAGGTGTTCAATCGATATTGGGCCGTGGCCGAAGCGTTTTCGCCGTTAAAGCTGCCGCTAAACTTACCGTCCGCGACGGTGCCGGGACTGCCCGCATCCTTTTCACAATTGACCAGAATCCAGCTCTTGCCGCCGACGGTGAGCGTTTGGGGAATGCCAAGCTCCCAGGATGTACCGTTGGGGCCGCTTTGGGAGACAGAAGTTCTGTTGCTGTCGTCTTTGAGCTCTCTTCCGTCTTCGTCTTTAAAGTAAATGGTGGCGGTGTAGCTGTTAAGCTTGTAGTAGGCAAAGAAGACTTTGCTCGGTGGCACGGTGCCGGTGATGTAGCCGCCAGCGTCTCGGGCGCCCGTGCAAGAGACCAGCTCATACTTATGGCCGTTTTGCAGGGTGTATTTGGCCGGGGCGTAGAGGTTGTAAGCTCCGCCGTCATTCAAGGTGCCCGCTGTATCAAAGGCACTCGCGTCCAGTATTTTTTCAATTTGCTTATTTTCAGGAAGATCCTTATACTGCTCGTCGACGTAGTAGACAACGGCCGAGTAGGTTTGTTTTTCGTAATAATGCTTGATGGTCAAGTCCGCGCTCACGTTGAAGGGGCTCACACCGGTATAGCTGGAGGAGACATAGGCCCAGGTGGCGGTGCTGTTGTGAAGGCCCACGGTGTAGGGGCTACCTTCGACCACATAGGCGGTGCTCCAGCGGTTGTTGCCTTCGCCGTTGAAAATCGGGTTGTTCGTGACTTTTTCCAGATGTTCTTCGGAGATGGTATACACCGGGGTGTAGTAGATTTCCACATCCACGTTGCCATTCAGCGGGAAGGTGGCGGGATCGGGAAATCCGTAGTCGTAGCGATAGAGCTTTCCGCTAAACGTGTGGTAACCGGAAGTAACATCAAGATCCAGCTTGCGCACGGTGACGGGCGTGCCCTTGATCGCGGTGACGGGTTCATCGTTTTTGATGAGAGTATAGCCGTTGGACGAGCCGCTTCTGTGTCTAACGTTGAGCGTATAGGACGGAGCCACGCTGAATTTGAAGTACACATCGGTGTTCTGTCCCGGTTCCACCGCGACATCCATCGAGGCATTTTGGCAGACATAGCCTTCCACTTGTCTGTTTTCACTGAGCGCCACTTCATACTGGCCACGGCTCAGCGCGCTCTTCCCATCCTTCAAAAACAGCTCGGGCGCAAAGAACGTATGGGCCTGCGTGGGGTTGTCGGTGTCTTGACCGCCAGGGGCCGTGAGATACTTGCCCGCTTCTTTGTCCCAGAGCAAATAGTGCATTGTGATGGTGCCCAAGCGGCGGGCCACTTGCGGATAGGGGAAGAATTTGCGAGCCGCCTCGGCAAGGGCGTTTGTATATTCCACGTAAGCGTATGTATTGGTGTTGTGCAGCGCGTCCGACGCGCCGGATTTCATCTGTACCGTGTACGTCAAGCGGGCGGCGTTTTCTTTGTTGCCGGGGATATCGCCCAAGCTCCAGGTGATGTCACTTCCCACGATGGAAACCGAAGAGGTGGGGGGGTAGACCTGATACGTGGTGCCGGAGGCCAAGGCAAACTGGCTCCCCAGTAAGTCATGGATGACGGCGTCGGTACCGGCTTTTTTAATGGAACCGGCCACGGCCTGATAAAAAGCTTCCAGCTCTGTTTCGCTTTGGGCGCTGGCGTAGCGGTTGGGGTCGGCGATGCGACGGCAAGCGTCGTCGGTGCCGCTGTCGCCGATAAAGCCTACGGTGTAGATGTTCGCGCCGGTCTTGGTTCTGACGCGATTGGCCTCGTCGATGGTCCACAATACGTTGTATTCATCTTGTTCGGCCGTGCCCGTTAAAGGCGGGTCGAGAGGATGCTCCGCTTTGTAGGCCGCCCTTTCCTCTGCGGAAAGGAACGATACATTGGGCTTGCCGTCGGTGAGCAAAACGATGACTTTGTTTTGCGCGTCGGAGTTTTTCAGCCATTCCCCGGCTTGGCGAAGACCGCCTTCAATGTTGGTGCTGCCGGTGATGTCGGCGGTTATTTCTTTGACGCGATCGGTGAGCGTGGTCTTTTCAGACGCGCCCTTGAATCTCATCGTTTCAAAAACATATTGCGAAAACTCGACAAGGGCAATTCGATCCGCGGAACCGGGCACTAAGACATTGTCAATGAATTTGACCGCTTCGTCCACGGCTGCCTGCATTTTGGTTTTGTCGGTGCCAGTTACCTTTTCGGTCATGGTTTGCGAGATGTCCATAACAAGTACGATGTCGCTGCGACCGATGATGGGCTGACCGTACAGTTCCAGTGAGACTAACCATTGGTCGTCGGTGCCCTCAATCGGCGTGGCCGTCTTGTTGAGCACCACGGAGCCCGGCACACTGTAGCCGCCCTCAATGTTGTTTTGCTCGGTCTTTTGCGCCGCGTTCTCTTGGACTTCCAAAAAGTCCTGCGGCTCTTCCGGCGCCATTTTCCCCCACTGGAGAGGAATCAACGCCAGCAGCACAAGCGCGGCCAAAGCGTTTGCCAATATTTTTATTCTTCTAATTTTATTCTTTCTCATCATTTGCACTCCCCTTTGATG
>CAYWWF010000003.1:0-19631 GCA_964461745.1 uncultured Oscillospiraceae bacterium
GTCTACGGCAAAGGTCAGGTACATATCATACGTGGTCTCTTGCAGGTTGATGGTCGTGCTTTCGTCCACAAGAATGCCCTCCTAACAAGACTCTGTAGAAAAATTGAGATTTTCTACAGAATTGGTCAGCGGAAGTTTTTTGGAAGTGAATTCCCCAAAAAACAATGGGACTTACGGTTTATTATGACACGCTATTGAGTCAGGCTCTTGACATCAATGATCAGGCTGATGTTGCCGTTGCCGAGGATGGTGCAGCCCGAGACGCCGCGAATTTGACCGATGCGTTTCGTGATGAACGGCGGGATGGGCTTGACGACGACTTGCTGCTCACCGACCAGGGAGTCGGCAAACAGGCCGACCATACGCCCTTCGTCCTCGATCATGATCATGATGCCGTCGGGGAAGTCCTGAATCTGCGTATCCACCTGGAAGAGCCGGTGCAGACGCACGATGCTGTAGCACTGGCCTCGGAACAAAATCGACTCGTTGCCGTCGGGATCCACGATGATGTCTTGTGGTTGCGGTTTGAAAGATTCGCGGATGTTGAGCGTGGGCACGAGGTAGTAGTTCGAGCCGACACAGAGCTCGATGCCGGCCAGGATGGCCAGGGTCAGTGGGATGCGGATGATGACGCTCATACCTCGTCCGGGGATGGAGTCTAAGAGCACGGTGCCGCCGATCTTTTCGATGTTTTTCTTCACGACGTCCATGCCGACGCCACGGCCAGAGAGCTCCGTGACTTGTTCGTTTGTGGAGAAGCCGGGCATCATGATGAAATTGTAAACGTCACGGTCGCTGTATTCATGTTCGGGCCGCGTGAGCAGGCCCTGTCGACGTGCTTTGTTCAGGATGGCTATGCGATCCAAGCCGCGGCCATCGTCGGTGCAGGAGATGATGACGTCGGATCCGGAGTTGCGGGCTTCGAGGATGATCTTGCCCGCGGGCGCTTTGCCGGCCGCAACGCGGTCTTCGCGTGTATTTTCAATGCCATGGTCCATCGAGTTGCGGATGATGTGCATCAGCGGGTCGGAGAGGTTGTCGATGATATTTTTGTCGACTTCGGTCTCTTCTCCAATGAGCTCGAACTCGACCTCTTTTTTGAGCTTGCGGGAGAGGTCGCGGACGATGCGGTGCATCTTGTGGAAGGTCGAGGAGACCGGGATCATACGCACGGACATGATGACGTCCTGAAGTTCCGACGTGTTTTTCATGAGCAGACCCGCTGCCTTTTCAAAGTTGTCGAGTTTCAGCCCGCTGAGATCGGGGTTGCCGATGACCATGGACACGGAGATCACAAGCTCGCCGACGAGATCCATCAAACGATCCAATTTGTCCACGCTGACGCTGATGAAGCTCTGTTTGGCTTCAGCAGGCGGCGCGGCGGGGGCCGCTTTGGCGGCGGGAGCCGGTGTCTCCGCGCTCGGAGGGGCGGCAGGCGCTGGGGCCGAAGAAGTTTCCGCATCGGTTGCGGCGGCAGGGGCGGGCGCCGGAGCCGGAGCCTCGGCTGGGGTGGGCGACTCGGCCTGCACTTCAGGGGCCGAAGGCGTTCCTTCGTCGTCGGAAGTCAGGGTCAGGCCGCCGGTTGCAGCGGCGGTGAGGATTTCGCTCGAGTTGTCGGAGCGAATCTCCATGGACTTGACAAAGAGCGCGTCGTGGAGCACCTCTTTGAGGCGGTCCAAATCCAAGCGAGTGACGATGCGCATCGAAAAACCGTTCATGATGATTTGCTCGCTGCAATCCTCGAGCAGATCCGGCGGATTCGTGACAATCGCCTCGCAAAAAGGCGTACAGGTATTGACGAGCTGGTAGGCGCGGATGTTTTCCATCTTGCAGCCTGTGTCAAAGACAACTTGAATTGAAAAGGCGTTTTGGGTTTCAGGCGGCTCCGAAACAGCGGAGCCATCGGTTTTTTTCTTACGGGCGCTTTTTTTGGGTGCGGGCGCGGCGGCTGGGGCCGCCGCCGGAGCGGGTGCCGCCGGGGCGGGCGCGGACGCGCCCTTGAGCGCATCCATGCTGGCACGGATGCGTTCCATGATTGGGGACTCGTCCCCATCGGAGGGCTGCTCCACTTGGATCTTGGCGACCTCGGCCTTGAAAAAGTCTGCGGCTTCAAGACAAATGTCCGTGATGGTTTCCCAGTCCGGACGGACGCCGGGATTCTCGCGGATGTAGTAGAACATATCTTCTACGGCGTGGGCAAGGGTGGAGATGTGGGTGAAGGTCATCATGGCCGCCGAGCCCTTGATGGTGTGCATGATCCGGAAAATTTCGTTGATGTTTTCCTCAGAGAGCGCGTTTTGCTGTTCTCCGGCCATCAGCACTTCTTCTAACTTCTCGGTGAGTTGCATGTTTTCAAAGATAAACATGTCCAACATAGGATCTTTGCCCATAGTCAACCACCTTTACCGTTTTCGTTCAGGAATATGCAGAGAGGGTCTCCGCGCGGACGGGTGCATGGTTTTCGGGGAGAACGCTCCACTTTAGGATGTACCAATAAACAAGATCCCATGCGAAAGACCAAAGATGGACAGTCACACGGGGTGAAAGAAGAAATACAGAAAATGCGCATGGTGACATGCACAGACAATTTAAGTCATTATACGCGTAGCGACGAATTTTGTCAAGTCAAGGGACAGAGACAAGTGGAAGGAAATAGAAGAGGGCGGAGAACGGGCGCGTGGGGGCGTGGGTTCGGGTAAGTTAAAGGAGACAACGAACAAATCGAGGGATGTTCGTTGTCTCCTTTTGCCATTATATTGGTTAGATTCTTTTTGGGCCGTTAATGTTCACAACCTACGGCTTGCCCTATAAGATTTAAAACATTCATACGTCTTTTCTTTTGTAGCAACCAAATTGCTACATAGTTTATGCTCAAGCATAAGTACCAGAGGAAGGGCATTAAGATGAGTAGCCCTCTGATGTCACCTGATATTTCAATGTTTGCACCAGGAATGGCAGGGAGATCCTGGAGGAAAGTTAATAAGCAAATAATCGATATAAAAGTGATTGCCGTCCACAAGATGCCCGTGACAACGCGATAAACAGGGGTGCGCACAAATCTCCCGTTCACTTCTGTGCCTAGTTCATTTTTCCTTATCTCAGCACAAAAGACAGGCGCAAGCGCACTCCATTCAACGAACGCTTGTTTTTTTGAAAGCAAATACCCCGTATTAGTGTACCTCACGCCCTCACGTCCTAGGGAAGGCCCATTGGGTTTTACAAAAAAACGTATTTTGGTATCATCTGTTTTTATCCCAAAAGAGGCATTCTTTGCTTGTGCGGTCTTCGAGATCAAATCAAGGAGTTGGCTCTGGTCAGATTGAGTAAGCCATGAATAACGACGCTTTCTTATGATGCTCAAATCCTTTCGCCTCCCCAATGTTATCATTCGAGTCGTTAAGAACAACACGAAAGACAAAAGATTGCATAACCCGATACCTCTAACAATGCTTATGCCAGTGCCAGCGCTACATGCTAACTAATTTGTTTGGGGATCGGTGTCGGAAAAGTAAGGGCGGCGGGCGCGGCGGGCCAGAGTACGCGGGGCAATCGGAGAGAGGTAGACGGTGGTTTTGCCGTCGTTTTGACAGAGTACGAACGAAGCGGGGAGTGCTTCACCGGCGGAAACGACACGGCCCTCTTCCTGTGCGCGGCGCAGGAAATCTTGAGTCAGGCGCGAGCGGCTGTCCTTTTCAAGGTCGAAGATGCCGATGATCGAGCGCAGGGGCACCGATAGAGATGCGCCGAGGTGTAAGAACATAGACGCCTCCTGTGGCCCGAAGGGCCAAATGGTTTGTGGCGCTGTGCGCCAAATGTTGAAGGCTGAATATTGAATGATAAGGAATGAGGGAAGCGCGCAGTACGCGATAAAAATAACTCTTTGCGCCTTGGCACAACGCCATCACTCATCACTCAGCACTTGGAACAGGCACCTAGGACTGTTCCATCTCGTGGAGAGCAATGAGGAGGTCAACGACGCGGCCATAACTCTTAACGCCGTCCTCCTGGGCCATCGTGCGTAGGTAGCCGTTGTTGACGTCGCGGGCGATGTCGCGGATGGGGCCGTCGTACTGCCGAAGCAGATCGGATTGGGCGGAAAAGTCCGCGAGAACGCGCGCGTCAAGCATATCCCAAATCTCACGGGCGCGCGGGGTGTCGGCTTCGGTGAGCGCGTTGAGGCAATAGATCAGCGCGACGTGGTAGCCGGAGTAGACAAAGGCCGGGTTGGGGTTTTCACGGCAGGCCAGAAACGCGGTAAAGTTGGCCTCGTCCTCAGGGCAGAAGCCGATGCGATGAGAGAGCTCATGGCAAAGGGAAAACGGAAGCTGGGCGTCAATGGCGTTTGCGTTTATAAGGGCCTCGCCTGTAAAGGGGATGTAGATGCCGGAAAGGCCGGAAAGGGAGAGAAAATCGGAGAAGACAAAGGCTTTGGGCGGGGCCGAGGGGGTGGTGAACACACTGGATTCCTCGGCCAGCACGGCAAAACCTGCGTTGGCTTGGCGGGCCAACACGGAGTAACCGCCAGCGTCGGCGACACCGTTTTCATCTCGGGGGACATAGGGGGCGGCGGCGTTGGTCTCCTCGGCCAGCCAGAGCGTGGTGGCGTAAAGGCTGTCGGTGTTCAGGGCGGTGTCCGGGAGGTCTAGGCGTTCGGTCAGAGGTGAGGCGAAATAGCCGACACCCCAGAGGGCAAAGAAGACAAAGACGAGCACGGCGGAGACAAAGGCCGCGCGTGTGAGCCACGACAGAAAGGACAGGGCTTTTTTCGCGCGGATCGAACGGAAGATCGAGCGAAAAAGGGTGAAGAGGGAAAAAAGAACCAGGCCGTAGAGCAAAAACTCCGCGACAGAAAACGGAAAGACCGAAAACACGCCCGCTAAAAACGCCGAAAAGGCACGGGAGACGGACGCGTAACCGGCGGCTCCGGCGGGATTTCCGCGCGCCCAAATCAGCAGGAGCGCGGTCAGGGCTAGAGGGATTAAGGTGAGAAGCAGACGCAGGCGGAGTTTGGGCCAGGTCATGGGGCACCTCCTCGGGGCGTGGCGACACGCTCCTTCAGGAATGAACGATATGTGTAAAACCATCAATGATTTCTTGTGTAGGTGTGCGGGACTCGGCGGCGGCGGGGCTCGCAGGGACGGAGAGACAGCACAGAGAGAAGGAAAAACATGGGTGTTGTGCAGGATGACAAAAATGGTCAAAAAACAATGAACTATATCATTCATTCTACCAGAGAGCGAGTTTTTTTTCAAGCGTGGGCATGGATATGCCTAAATTTGGGCATCTTTTTCGGTTTTTTTGACTGGGGGTGGAGGGGATTTGCAAATGGACAACCGGGTGAGTCCGTTTCTGTTGCAACTGGCGATGACACAGGATTTCGCGTTGGCGGCACGGCAGGCCGGAATTTTGGCCGAAGAAGCCGCGGAAATTTTACTGAAATCGGACGCGAAAGCCAAACTGAAAAAATTGCGCGGCGCGCTGCGACGTTTGCCTCGTCGGGAGGAAATTCTTGCGGGGTTGTACGCACTCGCTTTTGCGCCGTGCAACGACGCGGTAAAACTTGTATTTTTGCCGGAGGACGCCGGGCCGGAAATTTTTGACGGGTTGCAGCTTTTGCCGCTGAAGTCGTTTAAGAAACTCGCAAACGGCAGTGTGGAAGTGGTTTTGGCCGATCGGTTGGAGGCGCTGAAGCTTTTGCTCGCACTTTGTGAGGACGAGGGCGCGCTCGGGCCGATGCTCGAGGCGATTCGGAGCAAGGCGGAGGGCGAACAGATAACAGATAACAGATAACAGATAACAGATAACGGATAACGGATAACGGATAACAGATAACGGATAACAGATTGGGTGCGGAGATGGGGAGCTTTGGCTGGCAGAATTTTTCCGAAAAGCAGAAGCGGGTGCTCTGTTGGTGGGTGCCGGGGGGCGTAGACGCGCGATTTGAGGCGATTGTTTGCGACGGGGCGGTACGGTCGGGAAAGACGTACGCTTTGGGGCTTTCGTTTTTTTTGTGGTCGTTTACGCAGTTTCGCGATACATCGTTCGGGATTTGCGGAAAAACGCAGCGTTCGGTAAAACGCAATTTGGTGGAACCGCTGTTGCCGGTCTTGCGGAGTTTGGGGTTTTCCTGCCGGATGCAGGCCGCACAAAACTGCTTGATTGTGCGGCAAGGCAAACGAGAAAATCGGTATTACCTCTTCGGCGGGCGCGACGCGGGCAGCGCGTCTTTGATCCAGGGGATGACGCTCGGCGGGGTGTTGCTCGATGAGGTGGCGCTGATGCCGCGCGGGTTTGTGGAGCAGGCCGTGGCGCGTTGTTCGGTGCCCGGGGCGCGGCTTTGGTTTTCGTGCAACCCGGAAGGGCCGGAGCACTGGTTTTATCGGGAGTGGATTTTACAGGCCGAGAGCAAACGGGCGCTGCGGATCCATTTTACGATGGAGGACAACCCGGGGCTTACACAGGCGACACGGGCGCGATACCACAGGCTGTTTACCGGGGTGTTTTACCAAAGATTTGTTCTCGGGGAATGGGTGGCGACCGAGGGGCTGATCTACGACTTTTTGACACCGGAGTTTTGCTCTCTGCCGCCCGAGGGCGAGCCCTGCGATCGGTGGGTGCTGTCTTGTGACTACGGGACGCGCAACCCGGCGTCGTTTGGGCTTTGGGGACGCTTTGGCGGTGTGTGGTACCGTGTGGACGAGATGTATTACGACGCGCGGGCGGCGGGGCGGCAGAAAACGGACGCGGAGTATGTGGAGGATTTGGTTTGCTTTGTGGGCACACGTGGCGTGTGGTGTGTTGTGGTGGATCCGTCGGCGCTGAGTTTTATGGAGGCGTTGCGCGTGAAGGGGTTTACGGTACTTCCGGCGCGAAATGAGGTGCTCACGGGAATTCGTGTGACGGGGCAATTGCTCAAAGAACGGAAGATGGTGATTGGGCCGGGGTGTGGGCACACGCTTCGTGAAGCGCGGCTCTATCGCTGGGCCGAGGGGGCGCTCGACGCGCCGCGCAAGGAAAACGACCACGCGATGGATGAAATGCGCTACTTTGCGATGACGGTGGTCGCGCGAGAGGTTGGCGGCTCGGGTCGCGGGGGTGTGGCGCGGAGTGTGACGCGGTTTTAGACGGCGAAAAGCTTGATGTTTCGGGCGGCCGCAGGTCGCCCCTACAAAGGTTGATACGGGGGGCGCTATGATGAAGTTGTTTTCACGGGAGAAAAAGCCGGGGCGCGGGGCGCTGACGCAGTTGCGGTCGGAGGAGGGGCAGCCGTTTTCGGTGTTTTCGCAGTATCTGCCAATGGGACAGGGGGAGACTCTGCTGTATCGCGCGATTCGCGAGGCGGTTCCGGTCGTGGACGCGGCGATTTTGAAGATCATCCGGCTGGCCGGTGGGGTGCGTCCTGTGTGTCCACGGGAAGGCGAGACACGGGCGCTCGAAGAGTTCTTTTTGCAGGTGCCTGTGGGATATGGGCAGGTCGGCGTGGAGGCGTATCTCGAGGCGTTTTGGGACAGTTTGTTGACAAGCGGGCGCGCGGTGGGCGAGATGGTCATCGAACCGGAAAACGGCGCGCTTACGGCGCTTGTGTGCGGGGATGTTACAAAGATTGAGGTGAAGGCGGGGACGTCGCCGTTGGACTATGAACTCCGAGTACTGAGGCCGGAGGGCGGGAGTCGGGCGATTGCAAATCCGGAGCTTGTGTTTTTTACGCCGTATCATCCGGAGCCGGGCAGTCCTTTGGGGGTATCGCTTTTGCGGGGGATGCCGTTTCTGACGAAGATCCTGCTGGATATTTTCCATGCGGTGGGCAAGAACTGGGAGCGCTGCGGGCGGGTGCGCTACGCGGTGACCTATCGGCCGGAGGGCGACGCGTTGGAGCGGCACGCGGCGCAGGAACGTGTCGGTCAGATGGCGGAAGCGTGGGCCGACGCGATGCGGGAGAGTGCGGGCGGTCGCGTCAAAGACTTTGTCGCGGTCGGAAATGTGGACATACGGGCCATCGGCGCGGACAACCAGGTGCTCGACAGCAGTGTGCCAGTACGGCAGATTATGGAGCAGCTCATCGCGCGGACGGGGATCCCGCCGTTTTTGCTCGGGCTGAATTGGTCAAGCACCGAGCGGATGTCGTCGCAACAGGCCGACATCATGACGTCGGAACTCACGGCGCTGCGGCGAAGTGTGACGCCGATGCTGACGCGGATTATGCGGATGTGGCAGAGTTTGCATGGGTGTATGCCCGACGCGTGGGTGGAGTGGGATGTCATCAATTTGCAGGACGCCGTGGAAGAGGCGCGGGCCGAACTCTACCGCGCGCAGGCGGAAAAGCTGCGTCTTGATTTGAAGTAGGAGGGGTTAGGGTGCAGAAGAAGGGCTATTTTGTGCCGGATGTGAGCGAGAGCGGGCAACCGGGGCCGGAGGCATTGAAAAAGATTCACGCGTTTTGCAAGACGCCGGTGGAGGCGGAGGAACTCTACTGTTTTCCGGTGAAGCTCTGTGACAATGAGATCGACCGGGATTACGAGCGGTTTTCCGACGAGGCGCTTTTGGAGATGGCCACACTGTTTGTCGGGAAGAGCGGGCTTTTGGATCACCGCTGGAGCGCGAAGGAGCAGGTGGCGCGGCTGTACCACGCCGAGGTGGTGGGCGAAGAGCGCAGGACGTCGGACGGGCGGCCCTATCGGTTTTTGAAGGGGTACGCGTACATGCTCAGGAGCGCGCAGGCGGAGTTGGTGGCCGGGATCGAGGCCGGGATTCAGCGGGAGGTCAGTGTGGGGCTCAGTTGCGCCCGGGCGGTGTGTTCAGTGTGCGGGGAGGTTTCTGGGGCTTGCGGGCATGTGAAGGGGACTTTGGTGGACGGGAAGGTCTGCCACGCGGTGCTTCGGGAGCCGAGAGACGCGTTTGAGTGGTCGTTTGTGGCGGTACCCGCGCAGCGGGGGGCCGGGGTGTTGCAGAAGACTTGGACGGAGCCGGAGGGCTTGGATGGTTCTCTGGGGAGGGCTCTGGAGAAGGCCGTCTCGTTGTCCGGTGAGGCGCTGGGGCGGTTGGAGAAACAGGCGGCTTGGGGGCAGTTGTACACAAAAGAGTTGCAGCGGGACGTGATCCGGCTGGGTGGACTGTGTGGATTGCCTTTGGAGGTTTTGGATCGGCTTGGGGCGGATGAGGATATGGAGGCGCTGATGCGCGTGCGGGATGGTTTGAAAGCGGCTGTGGGAAAGCGGTATGGTGGGGGTTGTCAGCTTTGGGATGGGGTTGAGGGGGCTCGGGCCCCGCTCCATGGGAATGAAAAGGAATACAGGATTTGAATCATATCTGTTATCTGCCGTCGCGAGAGCGTTACTTTCTGTTGCACGACAGAAAGTAACCAAAGAACGTGGTCAAGGGAAAGAGGGTTCCGAATGCCCTCTCCCCCTTGACAATCCCCCTCTTCCCAGTCGGCTTAAGGGGTTGCGACCCCTTAAGGATCCCCCGTGGGGTTGGAACGGGGATGCGGGGGACGGGGCGGCGGCCCCTAGATTACCCTCAGCATACAGCATACAGCATTTGGCACTCAGCACTCAACACTCAACATTCAACACTTGGCGCGAAGCGCCACAAGCGGTTGGCATCGGGGAGCGGGTGGTGCGCGCGGTGCGTTCCGGCTTTTCGTTGGCATAGACACTGTAAAGGGTTTTGCGGGAAGGTGTTTCTACTGTTTTCTCCCCCCGTAGGCGGGGGAAAACAAAAAATTCTTTGCGCACAACGCCTAAGAAAAAGGAGGATGTTTTGGAATGGTATCGTTTCAGGGTTTAAACGAGAGTGTCACGACCTTTCTGGGTACGGCGACGGTGGGGGTCCCGGTGAAGGTCAGCGCGTCGGCGACGGTGGCCAACTGCGCCGATGGCAATGTATTCTGCGGGGTGGCCTGCGGCGGACGCGACGGTTGCGTGGCGGTGCAGGTGAGCGGGTATGTAAAACTGCCATACAGCGGCACGGCGCCGACGGTCGGGTACGTAAAGCTTGTCGCGGACGACAGCGGTGGTGTGAAGACGTCTTCGAGCGGGCGCGAATATCTGGTTGTGGAGCTTGACACGACGGCGAAGACGGTTGGATTTATCCTGTAAAGTTCTTGCCGTAAAATTGAGATTTTGGGGCAAAAATGGGTCGGCGGAAATTTTTCCGGGAAGTGAATTCCCGAAAAAACAATGGAATTTACGGGGGCTGAGTTGCGACATCTTGATAACTCTACGAACCCGTAAGGTGAGAAAGGGAGGGTTTAGGCATGTCATCGTATGAGAGCATTCGTTTGGAAAAGGGCATGTACACCGGAAGCGGGCTCAGCGCGACACTGGAGGCGTTGGATCCGTCGGCGCAATATGAAAACACGCCGGTGGCGGAACTCGACGCGTATCAGCGACAGCTGAAGCGTTTTGACATCCGTGTACGCGGCGCGCAGTCCGATGTGGTGGGCAAGTTCTTTCAGTCGTTTGAGTCGGCTGTGTTGTTCCCGGAATTTGTGGTGCGTGCGGTGCGTCAGGGCATGGAAGAGCGCAACATTTTGCCGCAGATCACCGCGACGGTCACGCAGATTGAGGGCAAGGATTACCGTTCGCTGACCTCAAATCCGTCGTCGGACGACCGCAGTCTAAAGCGCGTCGAAGAGGGCGCGTCCATTCCGCAGACGACCGTGCGTGCGCAGGACAACTTGGTGCGCCTGAAAAAGCGCGGGCGTATGCTTGTGGCGTCGTATGAGGCGGTGCGCTATCAGAAGTTGGATCTGTTTGCCGTGACGCTGCGTCAGATCGGCGCGCACATCATGCAGACGCATTTGAAAGATGCGGTGGATGTCATTCTGAGCGGCGACGGCAATGGAAACGCCGCGCCGAGTACGTCGGTGGCCGCGGCGAGTTTCAACTACGGCACACTGCTGGATTTCTGGAGCGGGTTTGATCCGTATGAGATGAACACCTTGCTTACGGGCGCAGACACACAGCTGAAAATCCTCAAGCTCTCTGAGCTGCAAAACCCGTTGACGGGCCTGAATTTCCAGGGTACCGGCAAGATGGAGACGCCGCTCGGCGCGACACTTTTGCGCGCGTCTTTGATGCCCGCGAATACCATCATCGGTTTGGATCGCAAGTGTGCGCTGGAGATGGTGCAGTCGGGTGAGTTGTCCATAGAGTATGACAAGCTCATCGACCGGCAGCTCGAGCGCGCGGCGATTGTGAGCACGGCGGGCTTTGCGAAAATTTTCGCGGACGCGGCGCGTGTACTCAAGCTCACGACGACCTAAGGCGGCGGTTTGTATGACTTGTGTTTGGAAGCACATGGTGGCCGATGTGATCTCTCTGGCGCGGAAGCTGTCGGGGGAGACGGAGGATGTGCTGTTTCCGTTTTGTTTGGCCGCGGCGGAGTCCTGGGGGCAGGCGCTGAAGACGGAGCTGTCCCCTGAGACGTGCCGAAGCGCGTTTGTATCGGCTTGCGCGTGTACGGCTTTGGCGGGGTTTTTTCTTGGGGGAGACGGCGGGCCGGAGACCATACGCTTGGGGGATGTTTCGCTGTCCGGTGGCGCGTCGCGGGGAAAGCGCGCGGAGGAACTGCGGAAAGAGGCTGCGCGGCTGATGGCTCCGTATGTGAAAGACACGGGATTTGGGGTTAAGACGGTTTAATCCTTGAGGGAGATCTATGCGACGCTTTTAAAATCATGGTTTTGTCTTTCCCCGCCGCAGGCGGAGAAAGACAAAAGATACCACTCCGGGGGAGGGAGAACGATGAAGACCATAACGAAGATGGTACAAGCGGTGCTCGACCGCTATGGACAGGATGTGACCCTCCAGTTTCCGGAGCGGGCGGAGACGGTGAGGGCCGTCATTCAACCGGCGACAGACCGCGGGAGGGCCCACGACCGCATGACGCTGCTCGGGCGGGTGGATCCGGGGCAGTTTCTTTACTTCGGGCCGCCCGCGCCGTCACCGGAGGGGGCGCTGACTGTCTCCGAAGGGGGCGGCGTGACGGTGTATCGTGTGGTGCGGGTTTGGGTGCGGCGGCTTGGAGACGAGGAGACTCATGCCTTTGCCGTGCTCGAGAAGCGCGGGCCGGTAAGAAGCGAGGGGGGAAACGCGTGAGACGGGAATGGGAGCGGCTTGTGGCACAGCTTCAGGCGGTGGCCGGGGTGCCGGTGGTTCGGGCGTTTCCCGAGGCGACGGACGGCGTAAGTTTGCCGGTGCTGTGTGTGCAGCTTGAGGGGGTCAGTTTGCGCGCGGCGGGGCTTGGTGAGGGGCGTGTCAAAATCGGGCGGGCGCGACTTAAGCTGAGTGTGCTCGCCGAAAGCGCCGAGGCGGCGATCCAAAGCGCGTCACCGCTGGAACTGAATCTGGACGGGTTGCAGTTATCCCAGCAGGGGCCGGTGTTTCGCCCGGAGCTTCATGCGTTCGCGGTGACGTACGTCTGGGTGACGCCGGTGGTACTCACCGGAGAGGACGACGAAGAACAGAGCATTTTGTCCTTTGATTGGAAGGGGGAATTTACGGTATGACGACAGTGCATGAGAGGCCGGGGGTCTATTCACAGTTTGAGGCGTCCGGGATCATCTCGACGAGGAGTGGGGCGCGCCCGGTGGGCGTTGTGGGCGCGTGTTTCCAGGGAGACGAGGAAGGCCCCGTTTTGATTGTAAACGAGGCGCAGGCCGTATCAACCTTTGGGGCGGCGTCTTCGATTACAGCTGTCATTCAGATGGCGCTGCGCTGCGGGGCGACCCGCGTACACGCTGTGGGGATTCAGGGTGAAGTCGGAGAAGACGGCACGGTTGCGCCCGATCTGGAGGCCTATGTGACGGCGTTTGCGGCGCTGGGCGAGGTGGAAGATTTGGCGGTGGTTGTCTGTGACAGCGAGGACCTTTCTGTACAACAAGCGCTGCGTGAAAGCGTGAGGGTCGCATCGGAAGGTCGGCGCGAACGCATCGGCGTTGTGGGGATCACGGCGGACAACATAGAGGCCTACATCGAGCGGGCGGAGGGATTGCAAAGCGAACGCATGGTACTGGTCGCGCCGTCGGGCGTTACCAAGTTGGGGGCTGCGGTTTCGGGGGCGGTGACGGCGGCGGCTGTGGCCGGGGCCATCGCGCAGAATACGGATCCGTCGCTGCCGCTGTCGGGGGCCACGCTAGCGGAGCTGTCGGGGCTTGTGACACGGTACAACGACAACGAGATCGACGCGTTGATTCTCGGCGGGGTGACGCCGCTGGAAGCTTTTGCGGGTCAGGTCAGCGTGATCCGCGCGGTGACGACGCGGACAAAGACCGACGGGAGCGAGGACGCGACTTGGCGTGAGCTTTCAACAATTTTGATTGCCGACACGGTGATGAGCGGACTTCGAAACGTGGTGCGCACGCAGTTTTCGCGCGCCAAGAACACGGCGCAGACGCGAGACGCGATTCGCAGTCTTGTGATCTTGGAACTCGAGAACTTCAAGGCGCGCGAAGTCATCGACGGGTACCAGAACGTCACGGTGACACAGAGCGAGGAGAGTCCGACGGTCTGCCGTGTGAATTTCTCGTTTGCGGTGGCCCACGCGCTCAATCAGATTGTGCTGACGGCATTTATTTTGGTGTAAGCTTCGCCCAAAGCAGGCTTTGGGCGAAGGGGTTCCGGAAAAACGATAAAACTTGGGAGGTGTGAAGTATGGCAGGGATTCCGACAAGCGCGGATATTTATTTGGAGGTCAACGGCGCGCGGGTGGCCGTGGTGCAGAACTACAACGCGCGCACGACGCGCAAGAGCCGCGCCGTGGAGGCCTTCGGCGAAAACCAGCCGGTGGCGACGCTCGGCGGGTCTTGTACGCATGAACTGACGCTGTCCCGCCTGTACGCGACGGACGCGGCGCTCAAAGACGGTTTGCGTTTTCATGAGCTGGAGGGCTTTTCGCTTGTGGTGGTCAAACCCGATCGACGCATCATTTACTCCGACTGCCGTTGGACGGACATTCAGGAGAAGGCTTCGGTGGGCGATATGGTGCTCGAGAGCGTGAGTTTGGTGGCCACGAAGCGGCTGGAGGTAGCGTAACAATTCTCTCCAAAGCTGCGGCTTTGGAGAGACGAGGGAAAACGTCCGGCAAACGCCTTTGGGTGCATTGCCGGAGATGCGCAGAAGATGTTTCTGCGGCGGAATGAATCCGCTTCGAAACGATGGAATGGGATGGGGCCGGGGTTACTTCACCCAAAGCAGGCTTTGGGTGAGATGGTACCGGCCTGTGGGCCGGATTCCTCGATTTTCTGAGAAAAATCGAGGGGTTATGGAGTTTTTCCGAGGCGCATGTCCCCGGAAAAACGATGGAATGGGTTGGGGCCGGAGGCCCCAAAGGGGAATGGAAAAGTGGAATGGGAGGGGGCAAAGGATATGGACGGTCGTCTGTTGGGCGCGATTCGGCTGCTGCTTGAGGTGACGGAGGCGCAGATAACGGCGGAGGCGCAGGCCGGGGGGCGGTCTGAAGTGGCGGCGTCGGGTGAGGCGGCGCGGAGCTCCGGAGAGGACGAGGTACGTTCCGGAGTGGTGTCCGGTGGGGGGCCCCTCCCATCGTCTGAGGGTGAGCGTTTGGCGCGCGGGGGGACGGCTTCGGTGTCAGCGGACGCGGCGGACAACCCGCAATTTAACATGCGGCGATTTCGGGCGCTGCAAGAGGGTTTGCGGGTGGAGGAGCGTGTTGTCTCAAGGCAGGCTGAGGCGCAGGCCGGGGACGTGGCGGAGTTGCGGCGAGCGCAGGCGGATGGTGCGCGAGATGACGGAGACGGAGAAGCCGAAAAAGCGGCACGGGCGCGGCGGGAAGCGGCGTTTTGGCAGACGGAAGCCTTGCGGCAGGCTGAGGTTTCTCAGGATGTGTTGCGGGCCATAGAGGCGCGGGCGGCGCGCGGGAGGATGGAGACGGAGACGGAGACGGCGCGGCGCGGGGAAGCCCGCTGGGGTGTTGATCCGGCTTTGGTGGCGGATAGACTGGATCCCGGGGCCGGGGCGACACGGGGAGACAGGTCTCGGGAAACGCCGAGGTCGGAAGACGCGATACACAGGTCGTCGGGTGCGGGGGACGACGGCGTTGTGGCGCGGATGACGTTGCAGGATGTCTCGGATTACTTTCAGCGGGACGCGCGGCGGTATGGGGTATGAAAAAGTCACTCTAAAAACTGCGGTTTTTAGAGTGATGGGAACAAAGATGTTGTTGCGGCGGAATGAATCCGCCTTCACAACGATTGTGTTTTGTTTTCCACCGGGGGCGGAAAACTCTGCGGGGCTTCCGGTATCGGCTTGAGGGTCGGGACAACCAGTATCCCCCCCCGCCACAGGCGGGGGGGGGGATACACATAGGAAAAGAGGTTTGGGCAGACGATGGAGATGCAATGGACAGGCGCGCGGGGCCGGAATTTGGCGCCGATGCGCTTTAAAACGTTTGTGTGGCCACACAACCCGGAGTCTTTTGAGATTCGCTTTGCCCGGGCTGTGAGCGCGCAGAAGATACCGCTCGGCGGTGTGTATATGCAGGGGTTGGGGTTGTCGTACCGGGTGATGAGCGGACGCGGGGTGTTCTTTGGCAAGAATGCGTATGAGGACTTTAAGCGATTGGCCGGAGTGTTCTATGAGAATACGCCGGGGTCACTGGTACACCCGATTTGGCAGAGCACGTCGGCGTGGCTTGTGAATCTGTCGCTTGCGCAAGAGCCGCAGGAAGATTTTGTGTCTTATACCTTTACATTCTGGGAAGATACACAGGGGTACAAGGCCGCGCTCGAAAAAGCGCCGGTCAGTGTGACGGTGGAACCGAGTCCCGCGCCGCTGGCAAGTGGGGTCAGCGCGGGGGCTGTACATACGGTGAAAAAAGGCGACACGCTTTGGGCGATCTCTAGGCAGTATGGCGTGACGTTGGAGTCGGTGGTTAAGCTCAACCCGCAGATTAAGAATCCGAATTTGATCTATCCGGGGGAAAGAGTCAGAGTCAAGTGACTTCGCCCAAAGCAGGCTTTGGACGAAGTCACTTGAAGGGTACCGGCCTGTGGGCCGGACCACTGCGGTGGGTTAAGGCGTATTTCCGAGGCGCATGTCCCCGGAAATACAATGAAGCTTTATTTTCCGCCAAAGGCGGAAACTCTGCGAGGCTTTAGCTAGGTCTAAGGGAGATGGGGACAGATGACGTTTATCCTGCAAACCAAAAACGGTGAATATCAATTGCCTGCGCCGCTTCGCTTTACGATCAGCCAGAGCTGTGGTCTGCCCTGTGGTCATCTGTCCCTGATGGTGGGGTACGACGAGAGACAGGGGTCTGTTCTGCGAGAGACGGAGCGGATCCGTGTCGAGGAGAACGGTACGTTGTTGTTTTGCGGGGTGCTCGACGACTGGAGTGTGTCCACGGATGGGATTGGAAAGACCTGTTCCTTGTCGGGGCGAAGTTTGCAGGCGCTGCTTTTGGATCAGACGGCGGTGCCCGTACAGTTTTCGCGCTGCACTTGGGCGGATCTGACATCTCGGTTTGTGACACCGCTGGGGCTTCCGGTAGAGGGTGCGGAGGTGCCCGCGGCGACGGATTTTCGGGTGGAGTCCGGGCGCAATGTTTGGCAGGTACTCAACGACTTTCTGACCATGGTCGGCGGAGGGCTTCCTTGGGTATCGCCGGAGGGGAAGGTCTGTGTGCGGTCGTATCCGGCGGGGGAAGCGCCAAAGTATACGCTCTCAAAGGCGTCTCCGGTGCTCAGTCAGCGCTTTGGATTCAATCGCTACGATGTGGTGACGCAGTATACGGTGCGCAATCGGGACACAAAGCAAGAGGTATTGCTCAAAAACCCTGAGTACGCGGGGCCGGGCGGACGAAAAAGCGTCGTCACGGCGGTCGGGGCGCAGGGTATGGCCGATTGGCAACGAGACGCGCGGCAGGCGATGCAGGAATCATTGCGGAATTTGATCACCGGGCGCGTGACGCTCGCCGGGGGCTTCTGCGCGGCGGCGGGGGATGTCATCGATGTGAAGTGTGAAGACGCGCCGTTTGCGGGGAAGTACCGCGTTTGGGTCAGTGAGACGAGCTGCGACGCGGGGGGACTTACAACAACGTTGCAGTTGGTTTGGGCGAAATATGTATAGTCCATCGGAAATACGCTTTGCTGTCTTGAAAATCACCCCCATGGTAGGCGGGGGGGAGCAACAAAAGAGGGGGTGTTTGCTGTGTGGATGTCCCGGAAGATGAATGGGCGCGGGCATGAGAGCGCAAGTCCGGAGATGCGCAGTGTACCGCTTGTGGGCACGGTGTCCCTGAGTGGGGCGGCGACGGCGGTACAAACCGACGCGGAGTGGCGAAACGTCACACTCTGCGGGCCGGGCGGATACGTTTGGCGGCCGCCGGTGGGCGCGTCGCTGCTGGTGCTCAAGGATGGGCAGAACGAGAGTTTCGCCGTGGCGGCGGTGCAACCTTCGGCGGGAGAGCTCAAGCCTGGCGAGGTACGGATTGAGGCCGGGGATGCGTCCATGGCGCTTTCTCAGGACGGGGTCATTCGGTTGTGCGGGACGGTGCTCATCAACGGGCGCGCCGTGGCGCTCGGCGCGGTTGAGGAGGAATAGGGCATGGAATTTCGGCTGGTCGGCGGGGACTATCTCCCGGATGGGCGCGGCGGGTTTGTCACCGTCAGCGGTGCGGAAGAAGTTTTGCAGCGGGCGCTGTTGCGGCTGAGTGTGCGCAAGGGGGCCATTCCGTTTTGGCCGCAGTACGGCAGTCGTCTGCATGAACTGTCGCAGTTGAAGCCTTCGGTGCGAAAAAGTGAGGCCGCGGGGTTCGTGAGTGAGGCGCTGCTCGCGGAGCCTGACATCCAGGTGGAAGATGTGCGGGTTTTGGAAGACGAGAGCGGGCGAATGCGTGTCACGGTATGGTTAACCGCGGGGGTACAGAGCGCGCAGATTGTTTGGCAGGAGGGGATGAAGTGAAGTCGCTTCAGGAGATATACAACGCGTTTACCGAGGTGTTTGCCGAGCGTGTGGGTTTTATGCCAACGGAGGGCTCGGAGCTCTCCCTTCGACTTTCGGTTTACGCCTCGCAGGTGTTTGCGCTGATGACACAGGCAAGCTGGCTGGAGACGCAGATGTTTCCGCAGACAGCCACCGGAGAGAGTTTGGATCGGCACGCGTTCTTGCGGGGGCTTACGCGTCAGGCCGGAGCGCGGGCCGAAGGCGCCGTGATGTTCGGCATCGACACGGAGGCCGTGTCAGACCTTGTGGTTCCGGCGGGGACACAGTGCCTGACAGAAGGGCTCACGCGCTTTGAGACGATCACGGAGGGTGTGATTCCGGCGGGCGAGCAGAGTGTGACCATTCCGGCGCGCGCCTGTGAGGCGGGTACCGCGGGTAATGTACACGCGGGGCGCGTGACGCTGATGAACGTGCCGCCGGTGGGCGTGGCTTGGTGTTTAAACCCCTTCCCGTTTGTAGGCGGCCGGGACGGAGAAGACGACGAGAGCTTGCGCGTGCGGGTGCTCGAAAGCTTCTATCGTTTGCCCAACGGCGCAAACGTCGGTTATTATGAGCGCGAGGCGCTGCGCATCGACGGGGTGGCCGCGGTCAATGTGCTGCCGCGCGTAAACGGTCGGGGCACGGTGGGGGTCTTTGTGGCGACCGAGAGCGGGATGCCGGAGGAAGCCCTCTGCAAAGCGGTGCGGGCGCATTTGGACGAAATGCGTGAAATCGCTGTGGATGTGACGGTGTCGGCTCCGGAAGAGGTGCCGGTCACGGTAAACGTTTGGGTGGCGGCAGATGAGAGGCTGATAGCGCCGGAGGACAAGGCGGCGTTTCTTCAGACGGTGGAGGCTCGGCTGGCGGCGTATTTTACCGGGCGGCTGCTCGGGCAGGGGTTGCGGCGGATTGAGCTTGGACATGTGCTCTACAACACGCCGGGGGTAAAGAACTTCCGTGTTCTTCAGCCGGAGACGGACATCCCGGCCATGAAGGGCGAGCTTGTGACGCTGGGCGGTGTCGATGTGGAATTTATGCCGCAGGAAGGCGGTACGGCACCTTTGGCCCCGCAGGACGCAGGTGAGCCGGACGCCGAAGAGGGCGAAGCGCTGTCGGAGGGTGAGACCGCGCCGGAGGAGTTGGCGGATGAAACGGGAGTAGAGACAACGGACGAAACGGAGACGGCTGTGCCCGATGAAGAGGGGGAATAGGCCATGCATGAGGACATTTTGCGCGGGTTGTTTTCCGCTCTGGGGATCTATCGGCAAAGCGGCGGGTTTCCAGGGGCCGAGGCGGCGGCGGTCGCGCACGGTCTGGACGCGGTTTTTGAACGGCTGACAAAGATAGAAACCGAGGGTTCTCCGGATACCGCGCGGGAAGAGGGGCTTTCGCGTTGGGGCACCTTGTTTGCGCACGGACTCATACCGGGGTCGCTCGGTGAGCGGCGGGCGGCGCTGCGCGCGCTGCTGAACATCAGCGGCGACGGACTCCGGCGGGGCGCACTCGAAGAGGCGCTGTTGGCGGCCGGGACGAGGGCGACGGTGATGGAGGACGGCGTGCAGTGTCTGCGTGTAGAATTTCCGGGGATTCCGGGGATCCCGGAGAACTTTGAGCGGATGCGCCCGGTGATCGAGGACATTTTGCCCTGTCATCTGGAGATCAAATACCGCTTTTGGTACCAGACTTGGT
>CAYWWF010000003.1:19731-24159 GCA_964461745.1 uncultured Oscillospiraceae bacterium
CTATGGCACAAGACGCTGTCTTCAAAGGCGGCGTATCAAGGCGCTTGGAAGAAGGTTTTGATGTTTGTCGTCGTGGCGGTCGCGCATGGTGTGGATACGGCGCTGCTGCCGAGCGGGACGGTACTGCGCGCGATGTGTCTTGGGTTTTACATTGTGACGGAGGCCATCAGCATTTTGGAAAACGCGGCGGCCTGTGGACTGCCGCTACCGCCACGGCTGGTGGGACTGCTCAAAGAACAGGAGAAAGAATAAAACCGCCCCGGCGGGCGGTTGGGAAGTGGGGGACAGCTATGGCTATGGCGACGGCGAGTGGACTTGTCGAATTTGCGCGGAGCCAGGTGGGGTGCGCGTATCTCTACGGCGCGTTTGGTCAGACGGTGACCGATACACTGATCGCGCAGAAGAAGGCGCAGTATCCGAGCATGTACACAGACAGTTATGTTTCAAAGGCACTGAAGCTCAAAGGCAAAACGGCGTACGACTGCTGCGGGCTGATCAAGTGTTACTACTGGCAGGGGAAGTATCAGGCGAAAAGTGATTTGTCGGCCAACGGGCTGTACGCGGCCGCGACGCAGAAGGGCGGACTGGCCAGTTTGCCGGAAGAGCCGGGACTTCTGCTTTGGCGCGACGGGCACGTCGGAGTGTACATTGGGCAGGGGGAACTGGTCGAGGCGCGGGGCATCGACTACGGCGTTGTGCGCGCGAAGGTGAAAGACAGAAACTTTACGAATTGGTGCCGCTGTCCGTTTGTGAGCTATCCGGAGGTGGCGGTGAGCGGCGAGCCGGATCTGAAAAAACTCATGGATTTGGGGCTTGTTACGCCGGAAGACGGTTTCAGCGCGATGGATGCGCCGGTAAAGGCCGGGCAGTTTTTGGCGGTGCTGGAGAGGGTGGCCGCGAAGTTGAAGTAAACGGCAGTCAAAACAAAGGGTAGACAGTTTGTCACCGTCGGAGACCAATTGAGCGTATTTTACCCAATACGCCGTGTCAAGCCGCACGTCGGTTTGCTCTCTCGCATAATCTAAAAATGAGATTGTGGGGAGGGTACACTATGGTATCACGCATCTATTTGGGAGCAAATTCTCCTACGGGTTTTTACTCATATTTTGACTGGCTCATCGATTTGGAAACCGCGCAGAACGTCTGGATTCTCAAGGGCGGGCCGGGCTGCGGCAAATCTACCTTTATGCGGCATGTCGCCGCCAAAGTGGAAGCCGCAGGGCATCCGGTCATTTACGTTGCCTGTTCGTCGGATCCCGATTCGCTCGATGGAGCGATCTTCCCGACGCTGCACGCCGCGTTGGTGGATGGCACGCCGCCGCATATTGTCGAGCCCAAGTATCCCGCTGTGGTGGAGCGATATGTAAATCTTGGCGTGTATTACGACGTGGACGCAATTCGGGAAAAACGCGCGGAAGGGCTAGCACTCTACCGCGAATACCGGAGCTATTATCCACGGGTCACGAGTTGTTTAGAGGCTGCGCGCGTGCTTCAGGATGATCTGCGCGTCAGCGTTTCGGATCGGGCCTCGCGGGAAAAAATTCAGCGCCGCGTTCGTGGCATCATTCGCCGGGAAATGCATCCGGGGCAAGGTCTTTCGTTACGCAAGTGTTTCTTGAGCGCTGTAACGCCCCAGGGTGTACGGCAGGAGTTTGAAACCGTGCGCGCCCAATGTTCGCGCGTGTATGAACTGCAAGACAACTTCGGGCAAGCGCACGATATGCTGTCGGCGATTTTACAGGCGGCGATTCAGGCACGTCAAGACATCCTTGTCGGTTACGATCCCATGGGCCCGGCCGGGCGCTTGGAGCACATCTTGCTGCCGGCACTGGATCTTGCGTTTGTAACGTCGACGGATGAACGTCCCTATGATGGCGAGCGCTATCGGCGCGTACGTTTGGACGCCTGTTTGCCGCCCGAGACGCTGAAAGCCAAACGGGGTTGGCTTCGTTTCTTGCGCAAGACCGTCGACTCTTTGACGCAAGACGCCGTCCGTTCACTCAAAGCGGCCAAGGACTGTCACGACCGACTCGAGGCGTTGCTCAATCCGCATGTGGACTTTGAGGGTGTTTTACAAGAGGCAGACAAAGTGGCCGCCGAACTGCTGTTGAAGGCTGGAGATTGATATCTTTCCGATCACCCCCGGACATCGTATACAATACGGCAACACGCGGCGTGAGAAGAGCGGATTCTACTTGCGCCGTGTGTCAGTTTGTAGGGGGATCACTTTGGGATGGGTTCAAAGCATGCGGGGGCGCTTCGTTCGTTCGCATTTTTCGCCGCACCTCTTGACAACATCGGCTGCTTCTGGTACACTGACATGGCCTGTTTCTTTCGGGGACCGGATGCCCCTTCGCGCGCTCCAATATGGCGCACTCGTTTTGTGGTGTTTTGGCGGTCGGATTGTCCGCCTGCACGGTTCTTAGTCGACATTGTTTAGGTCTTTCCCGAAACCTTTGAATGGGTTTTATGGTGGGTATAGCTCAGGTGGTTAGAGCACCAGATTGTGGCTCTGGGGGCCGTCGGTTCGAGTCCGATTATCCACCCCATTTGCTGACCTTCGGGGTGGGCGCGCCTGCCGTCCTCCCCGTGTTTTTCTTTTCTATGGTCCCAATATTGGGATGTAGCCAAGCCGGTAAGGCACCAGACTTTGACTCTGGCATTCGCAGGTTCGAGTCCTGCCATCCCAGCCACGTCCGCTTGCTTTCAGATGAGGGTGAGAAGGATTGGATGAGGAGGTTGTTTTTGGTTTCAAAAACAACTTCATGACCCACTAGCTCAGTCGGCAGAGCACCTGCCTTTTAAGCAGGGTGTCCGCGGTTCGAATCCGCGGTGGGTCACCAAGAGAAACCGTTGAAGCACTACGCTTTGACGGTTTTTTGTTTTAGGCGTATTCATGTGAACGGATGCGATCTGTTTAACAACGCCACAAAAAGGCACAAATTGTGGTTTTGTTTACAGTCTGAAGGGGCAAAAGACAGTTGTCTCTTGCCCCTTGATTGTTTTAGCAGAGATGATCAGTGATATAGGCTATTATGGTGCTTTTTGCTTTGGAGTTTATTTGCAGCAAAGCCATAGAACCAAAATACAACCATAGAACACCCACTATCGTTGCCCCAATCATGATCATGGCACCTTTGAGCGAGAAATCCGAAGAAAGAAGGAAAATCTCAAATAGCAGCATCGGAATCATAAAAATGGAAAAGCTCCGAACAGGGAGTCTAAAAATTCCTTTAATCATGCTTCCACATTGGTGCTCAACAATTTTTCCGATAAATACAGCAGACGATGGAAAGCCATTTATTATCATGCTCAATATAATTTTTTGTCCAAGAAAACAACTGAAAATTTTGTTGAGTCTGTCCCATGTCGAACACTTAATTTTTAATTTCGCCCCCTGAAAGCAAGTCGTGGTCTTTATGATTCTCTTGATTTCGTCTGCCTCTTTTGACGAATAAAAAACCATAATTCACTTCCTTTATATTTCCCCTCACCCCAACACACAAGCCTCCCCATCTGCCCCCACCACCGGCACGTCTGGCGTGAGGTATGCGTGCAACGCCCCAAGAAAGGCGGTTTTCTCCGCGTCGTTTCCAAAGGCCGTATTGGGGATGATGTAAGCTGAAAGTGGGCCGTCAAACAGATAGGTAGCACTTTCGTCGAGTCCGATTTTGGTCAGCGCTTTATAAGGCGCGGGCGTAGATACATCGGTCGCCGTATCCAAGAGTCCTTCATCGGTGAGCGTGAGCTTGTGATGTCCGAGGATGGTCGGAATCTGCCCGGTGCGGATCATCCCAAGAATGGTCAGCCGGATTCTGTTCATCCAATACCTCGGAAAGAAAAAGAACCAAAGCAGACAGGCCGCCGTAAACAGCGCGATGATGATACCGGTCATCACGGCCCCTTTGGCAAATGTCACACAGAGTACCGCTCCCAACAGCAAATAGGCGGTCGGGGGCACAACCCGGGCCAAAATCATTTGCTTTTTCACACGCTTGTCGTGCCGCAGATGGTAGAGATTGAATGCCAGGTAGTCGTCCTCGGTCAGCTCATACTGAATCTTTCGGTTCATGCACGTCTTCCTCCCCACTGTAGGTTGGAGCAAAACCGCTGGGTTGGGGTTTTTGCTCCGAGAATATAGCGTATCGACAGTCTGCGGAACGCGTACAATGCGTTCCCCACAGGATACGAGAAATCATTCCGTGTAAATGATTTATTTTTTGCCCTTCTGTCTCCTTGGTCTGCCTTTCGGTCGTCCGCCTGCCGCACGGGCATAGGACTCCCAAAATACCGCCGCGCGCTCCAAGAACGCAAGCTCCTCAGGGGTCGGCGGAGTGCGGTCGTCGTAGACAAGACGCGCAAACAGCGCGGCCGTATCCATAAGCCGTGCGTCCGGCCAGGGCGCATTGACTCGTCCTGTTTTCACAG
>CAYWWF010000004.1:0-1432 GCA_964461745.1 uncultured Oscillospiraceae bacterium
GTTCTACTTGCTGTAACTACTCAACCTGAAATATTTGCCTTAGGTGCCAAGAGACCTCAGCCTACTCCTGCCCCCATGTGCCCTAAAGGTTATGTGAGATATCTCCTATTGTTGTGCACAGTGTGTCTATCCGGATGTGTGATGTTACAGAGAGTGAAAGGGTTACATTTATGCCATTTTCTCTAATTTTCGTGTCAATTTTCTCTTTTTTTCAGAAGACCGGTCAGTTTCCATAATCTTATCCTTAGCAGGTTTTTTAAAAAAGTTATCCACAATATCCACCAAGTTATCCACAGGCACGTACACCCACGGCAAGTAGGGCCACCCCTGCCGATTCCGTTTCCCCAGCCTCTGCTTCGATGCAAACACACCAATCGTACACGATTATTGCGTTGACATAATCCAAGCTATCTCGCGTCTATCGGACAATTTGCCATAGCATTTTGCGACAGATTTCCACAGTGTCCGGCTTGGAATTCATAAAAACCCTGGCTTGCGATCATGGCCGCATTGTCGCCGCAGAGCGCGGGATCCGGCAAGAAGAGAGCCACAGGCGATTCAGAGGAAAATGCCTCCGAAAACATCGCTCGCAGACGCGCGTTGGCGGCCACGCCGCCCGCAACCGCGACACGATCACAGTTGAGTTGTTTCTGCGCAAGCCGCGTCTTTTCGAGCAGATCCTCACAGACCACGCGTTGGAACGACGCGCACATACCGGCCCTATCCACCTTCTCCCCCTTCATATTGCACTGATGGAGGCGGTTGATCACGGCTGTCTTGACGCCAGAAAACGATAGATCCAGCGGCCACTGTGTTTTGGCTTTTGGAAACACGTAGGCTGTATCGGAGCCTTCCTCAGCCAATTTAGACAGCGCCGGGCCGCCCGGATACGGAAGCCCCAAAACACGAGCCACTTTGTCAAAAGCCTCCCCCGCCGCGTCGTCGCAGGTGGAGCCGAGCTCCACCACGTCCGTGTAGTCTCGAACGTGCAACAACAGCGTGTGACCGCCGGAGACCACCAGGCCCAAGTACGGCGGCGTAAGTTCGGGGTGGGTAACATAATTGGACGCCAAGTGCCCGAGGATGTGGTGCACCGGCACAAGCGGTTTTTGCCACGCGTAAGCCACACTTTTGGCAAAGCCCACGCCCACAAGCAGCGCACCGATGAGCCCCGGCGCATAGGTAACCGCCACGGCGTCAATGTCATCTCGTGTTGTCTCGGCGTCTTGCATGGCTTTCTCTGCAAGGTCGGCGAGTACCTCCATGTGTTTACGGGACGCGATTTCGGGCACGACACCGCCATACAAGGCGTGTGTCTCCGTCTGCGACAACACGACATTGGACAAGATGGTTCTGCCGTCTCGGACAACGGCCACTGCGGTCTCGTCGCAGGACGTCTCAAAAGCCAATATGTTCATGCGTTTTCTCCTTA
>CAYWWF010000004.1:1532-9135 GCA_964461745.1 uncultured Oscillospiraceae bacterium
GCGGTCTCGTCGCAGGACGTCTCAAAAGCCAATATGTTCATGCGTTTTCTCCTTACGCTACTGCTCACAAATCAAACATGAGTTTATTTTCTATTCTCCCGCCTCTAGCGGGGAGAATAGAAAGAAATAGTACACAGATTATACCAATCTCCCATAAATGGGTCGAAAAGATTTGCGAGGATTTTTGTCGTCTGTCAATGAAGAAAACCGCCGTAATGCTTTGTGCCTTACAAGGTTTTCTGAAGTAGACAGGCGGCAAAAAGACCGTAAAGATGTCGACTGCTTTATAGGAGATTGGTTTAGCAGTCGGGGCAATGCTTTTCGGCAAAGCGCCGAGTCATCAGCAGCGCGTCCTCCGCGGGCTTTTCGTAATATCCCCGGCGCATGCCGACGGTTTCAAAGCCGTTTTTTTGATACAGCAATTGCGCCGCCTCGTTTGAGCGGCGCACTTCCAATGTGAGAAACGCAAGCTTTTCCGTCACGGCTATGGAGATCAGCTTTGAAAGCAGCGCCTGCGCTATCCCCTGCCGCCGATGATCCGGGTCTGTGGCGATGTTCGTGATGTAACCTTCATCCAAGACACGATTCAAACCCGCGTATCCGACCAGTTTATCCTGAAGTTCCGCGGCAAAGTAACAGGCAAACGGGTTTTCGAGTTCCGAGCGGATCATCGCGAGCGACCAGGGTAAAGAAAAGCAGCGTTTCTCCAGCGCTACCATCTCCGGCAGATGCCTCTCTTCCAGACGCGTTACCAGTATCTCACCCGCCACAAACATCTTCCTCCGGCCCACCCAATTTCCGCAACAGATTTTTTACAGCCTCAAAGATTTCTTTCGCGCTCTCATCATATATCTCTTGGTCGCCACCGTAAGGATCCTGGAAGTCCTGGCGCGTCAAGCGGCACATACGCGCGGCGTAAGCCGGGAAGAGCTGTTTTAGACGCTGTAGCTGATCCTCCGTAAAACAAAAGATGCGGTCACAGGCGCAAATCAGGTTTTCGCTGACCGGATGCGCCCTGTGGGAAGAGATGTCCACACCAAAGGCACGCAAAGCGTCCGCTGCTTTTGGCGACACCGGATCCAACGGATAAGCGGCCAAACCGGCTGATAGCGCCTCGGCTTGCACGCCGGCCTCGCGCGCCAGGTGGTTGAAGAGCCCCTGGGCCATCGGGCTGCGGCAGGTATTTCCGGTGCAAACAAACAAGATGGTTTTCATGCTCTTCTCCTCATTTCGATTGCTCCAACACGCATCGAGATTTATTTCTTTGCATTCCCCCGCCGTAGGCAGGGAATGCAAGTTTTTGTTAGCAGATAACTGACAGTTACTTGCTATCCAGCCAGTTCTCGCCCCAGTGCGCCTCGGCGACCAAAGAAGGATTGAGCGGATAGACGCCCTCCATCTCTTCTTTGAGGAGCGCCATCACCGCCTCTTTTTCCTCGCGCGGGCACTCGAGGATCAGTTCGTCGTGTACCTGAAGGATCAGGCGCGCGCGTAAGTTTTCCCGCTGCAAGCGGTGATAGACTGCAATCATCGCGAGTTTGATGATGTCGGCGGCTGTGCCCTGGATCGGCGCGTTGAGCGCCACGCGCTGCCCAAACGCGCGTATGTTGGCATTTTTCGCGTAAAGCTCGGGCAGCTCCCGACGGCGGCCCAACAGTGTGGAGACGAAACCGTTTTGCTCGGCGCGCTTTACCACGTCTTTCATATACTGTCGGACACCCGAAAAGTTCTCCAAATACTGTTCGATATACTGCCGAGCCTGGGACACGCTGACGCCGATGTTGTCTGAGAGCGAAAACGCCGAAATGCCATAGACGATGCCGAAGTTCACTGCCTTGGCCTGACGGCGCATGTCGTTTGTCACCTCCGACTCCGGCACGCCGAAAACCTGTGAGGCCGTTACGCTGTGGATGTCCTGCCCCTCTGAAAAGGCGCGGCGCATGACGGGGTCACCCGTCATATGAGCTAAGATGCGCAGCTCGATTTGAGAGTAGTCGGCGTCTACAAGCACCCAATCTGCGTGTCCTGCCACAAAGAAGCGACGCAGCTCACCGCCAAGCTCCTGTCGGATCGGTATGTTTTGCAAATTGGGATCCGTCGAAGACAGACGGCCTGTCGCCGTGACTGTCATCTGAAAATTGGTGCGTAATCGTCCGTCCGGATGCATCACATGCATGAGTCCGTCGACATAGGTCGAAATCAGCTTGCTCACATGCCGGTACTCGATCAGCAACGGGATGATCGGATGCAGCGGGGCGAGTTTGCTCAGCACATCGATGTCAGTCGACGGCCCAGTCTTGTTTTTCTTCATCGGTGGAAGCAGTAGCTCGTCAAACAAGACCTGTGCGAGCTGCTTTGTTGAACCGATGTTAAACTCATGACCTGCCTGTGAAAATATCTCCCGCTCCAGCTCTCCCAACCGTCGGCGCAAGGTATGTCCATACTCAGCAAGCTTTTCACGGGACACCGCGACGCCTGTGTACTCCATATGAGCCAAGACGTCGCAAAGCGGCAGTTCCACGCTCGTAAGCAAAGCCGTAAGCCCTTGGGCCTCAAGCTCTTCGCGCTGCCGCTCCATGAGCGCTGGCAACTGTGTCACGCAAAACGCCTCACCGGGCGCGTCCACCGCAAAGTATTTCGAGACGAGGACTTCCAGCGGATATTTCCCCGCCGTCGGGTTCAGCAAATAGGCCGCAAGCGCCGTGTCAAACACAAAGCCGCCATAGCTTATGTTTTCCTCTAACAGTAGGCGCATCAAGGGTTTAACATGGTGCGTGAGTTTCGGCACGGTCTCCGCAAAAAAGGCAGACAAAAACGCGCTATATCCGGCGCTTTCCTCCGCGCCGAACTGGTCTTCCGCCACACGTCTCAGGCGGTAGACCCGTTCCCCAAGCGCGATGAGTATTTCAGAGACGTCCTCACGGCAAACAAAGGGCACCGGCGTGTCTCGCTTTGCAAGATGTTTGGCGAAGAAGTCCATTTCTTCGCCTGATGAAATGTCTAAAACATCAACACATTTCGTGTGTATTTCGACATTCTGCGCTTTCTCAACGCCAGGGGTCTGCTCTACCGCTTCACCTTGTGTCCGCGTCGACTTCGCCTTGCTCTTGACGTCACCGTCCGGACTGAGCCCAAGCTTTTTGATCACCGAGCGCAGCTCCAAACGCTGGAGCAGCGTCAAAAGACGCTCCTCATCCCTAGGTCTTTCGCCGTCACAGACAAAGGTGATTGGCGCGTCGCAGCGAATGGTAGCCAAGTCGAAACTGAGTCGCGCCAAGTCTTCTCCGTCACGCAGTTTCTTTTTAAGACTGTCTTTGACATCCTCCGCCGTGTCCAAGCCCGCGTACAGCCCATCGAGGCTGCCAAAGCGGTGCAGCAGCGTGAGCGCCGTTTTTTCCCCGACACCGGGCACGCCAGGGATGTTGTCCGAGCTGTCACCCATCAAGGCTTTGAGGTCAACAATCCGCTTCGGCTCAAAGCCATACTCAGCTTGAACCGCCGCAACGTCTACACGTATCGTGCTGGTTTGTCCCATACGCATAGACAGATGTAACACGTGAACATTCTCATCCACGAGCTGAAAACAGTCGCGGTCGCCGGTGACGATCAGGCAAAAGTCACCGCTCTCTTTGCAGCCTTTCGCGATGGTGCCGAGCAAGTCGTCGCCCTCGTAACCGGGTAACTCATAGCGCGGAATTCCCCAAGCATCTAGCAATTCCTTGCACAGCGGAAGTTGCTCGGCCAAGTCGTCCGGCATCGGTCGCCGTTTGGCCTTGTACCCCTCAAAGGATTCGTGCCGAAAGGTGGGGCCTTTGACGTCAAACGTCACTTGGATACAGTCCGGGCGAAAATCCTCTTTGAGTTTGAGCAGTGTGTTCACAAAGCCCAACAGCGCACCCGTGGGTGTACCGTCCGCGGTAGAAAGCTGCGCTTTGACGCCGAAGTAGGCGCGGTTGAGTACGCTGTTGCCGTCGAGCACCATAACCGTCACGCGGCTTCCCTCCTAGGTTGTTTGTTTTTTCCCGCCAACGGGGGGGAAAAGGGAAAACCAATTCTAATTTCCCCCTTTTTCGCAGAAAGCTCTAAACATGCTCTACGCCCGTCGCCATTTGACACCCTGTGGTGTATCCTCGAGCAGGATATTCCTCTCTTTGAGCGTATCGCGGATGCGATCGGCCTCTTTGAAGTTCTTCTCCTGCCGCGCCGTTTGCCGCGCCGCGATCAGCGCCTCAATTTCAGCGTCCAGATCTTCTTTCTGGGCGCCCGTGGAGAGGCCCAGAACCTCAAGGAGCCCCATGAGCGCTCCGGCGGCGGCTTCCATGTCCGCGCGGGTTGGGTTTTCGGCGAGGCGAATATTGATGTCTTTTATGAGTTCAAACAAAGTGCCGAGCGCGTCGGCCGTGTTCAAATCGTCGCTGAGTGCCTCGTCAAAACGCGCGCGCGCCTGCGCAAGACGCTGTGTCCACGCCGTATCCGCCGCATCGGTTTCGGGCGTGCGCTCCAGCAAAAACGCGAGGTTCTCCTGCGTGGCGCGGATACGCGCAAGCGCCGAGACGGCCTGCTGCAAAGACTCCTCCGAGTAGTTCAGCGGACTGCGGTAATGCGCGGTCAGCATGAAGAGCCGGATGGGCTCGTAGCCGAAAGCCGTGGCCGCGTCGCGCACGGTGAGGAAATTGCCGAGAGACTTGGACATTTTGCAGTTGTCGATGCTCAAAAAGCCGTTGTGCATCCAGTAGCGCGCAAATGGGACGCCGTGCGCGGCCTCGGACTGCGCAATTTCGTTTTCGTGGTGTGGAAAAATCAGATCCTGGCCGCCGCAGTGGATGTCCACGGTGTCGCCGACATGTTCCTTCACCATCGCGGAGCACTCAATGTGCCAACCTGGTCGACCGTCGCCCCAAGGCGAGGGCCAAGCGGGTTCGCCCGGGCGCGCGCGCTTCCAGAGACAGAAGTCCATTGGGGACTCCTTGCCCTCGTCGGTTTCAATCCGCGCGCCGGCCAGAAGGTCATCGAGCGGCTGATGCGAGAGCTTGCCATACTCGTCAAAGTTTTTTACGCGGTAGTAGACGCCGTCGGGTAGCTCATAGGCAAAGCCGCGGGCAAAGAGCTTTGTAATGATGTCCAAAATCGCCGGTATGCTTTCGGTCGCGCGCGGCGTCACGTCGGGTGGCTGTACGCCGAGCCCACGCGCGTCGGTTAAGAATTCCTCAATGTAACGCGCGGCAATTTCCTGATAGGTCACACCTTCGGCATTGGCCTTCTGGATCACCTTGTCGTCGATGTCGGTGAAATTCTGCACAAAGCGCACCTTGATTCCCTGCGCCATCAGATGCCGCCGCAAGACGTCGAAAACGATCAGCGGGCGAGCGTTTCCGATGTGGATGTAGTTGTACACCGTGGGGCCACAGCAATACAAGGAAATCTCACGGGGGGTCGCTCCGGTGAGCTCTTCTTTTTTTCGCGTCAGTGTGTTGAAAATTTTCATGGGCTTTTCTGCTCCAATCCCAGTTTTTTCTCGATCTCGCTCAACCGCACTTGCAGTTTGCAAAGTTCCGTCGCGACAGGGTCCGGGATGTGGACTTGGTCGAGCGGCGTCACCTTTTTGCCCGCGACACTGACCACACGCGCGGGTACGCCAACAGCGGTGGCATAGGGCGGCACTTCGTTGAGCACCACGGCACCCGCTGCAATTTTGGCGTCATGCCCGACGGTAAACGGCCCGAGTATGCGCGCGCCGGAACCGATCATCACGCGGTCTCCGATGGTCGGATGGCGCTTGCCGGTGTCTTTGCCGGTGCCACCGAGCGTCACACCCTGGTAGATCGTCACGTCGTTTCCAATTTCAGAGGTCTCCCCGATGACGACACCCGAACCGTGGTCGATGAACAGGCCGCGCCCAATCTTCGCGCCCGGGTGTATTTCAATGCCCGTGCGCCGCACCGCGCGCTGGGAAATTCGCCGGGCACGAAAATAGTGCTCTTTGAGATAGAGCTTATGCGCGCGCCGATAGGCGCGCAGGGCCTTAAAGCCCGGATACAGGAAAAAAACCTCCCAGAACGAACGCGCCGCCGGGTCTCGCTCCCGTATGGATTGTACATCTTCTCGCAGTGAATTAAACATGGTGCCTCCCAAGCGTATTCCTCTTGCTTTCCTTGCCAAAGGCGGAGAAAGCAAGTTTTACATATACCTTCTTATGACGATTATACTATCGCGATGACCCGCCTGTGTCAAGTCGAAGGTCAATGTATACACTGCTTTATAATAGACATAGTGACAATCGTATTTTCTTTTCCCCACCTTAGAAACAAGGTATTCCCGCGTCAACACCGCGCCGCCTCGCCATAGGCAAAGGCATAGAGAAAGCTTTCCACCGGGCGTCCGGTCAGCCGAGTCAACACACGGGTGTACAGCCGCATTTGCGTCTCATAGCGCGAAACCAGCGCCGGAAGACCGCCGGGTATCCTATGATCCGTCTTGTAGTCGATGAGCACCGCCTTCTCCCCCTCGAGGAAGAAACAGTCCATAACGCCCTGGAGCAAGATTTCCCCGTCCTCTTGCCGCTCTTCATACAGTTCGTTGACCGGCACCAACTGTGAGAACTTCATTTCGCGCCGTACATACTTCGATGAGGCCAAACGGCGCCCCAATTCACTCTGAAAAAACGCGGTCACCTGAGACACATCGATCGCTTTCGCCTGTTCTGGGGTCAGAAGGCAGCCTAAGACCAAGCGTTCTAATTCCGCCGACACACTCTCCGCCGTGTGCGCGGCAAGAGAGATGTGCTGCATGAGCAGATGCGTGGCCGTACCACGCTCCAGCGGATCCTGTGTAAGACGCAGACCAAACGCGGGCGGTGGGCGGTGCGGGAACGACAGCGGTGTATCCTCAATCACCTCAGCCTCCAAGCGGCGGCCCTTGAGCTGCGTCACCGTAACCTTAGAGGGAATTTGCGCCGCCCGCTTGTGGGGGTAGACAAACCCGAGCATCCCGCGACAGAGGGTGTCGGCCGTCTCGGCGTCGTCCTGTGTTGAGGCGGGCCGTTCTTGGTCGACTGAGCACCCTGTTGCCTCCCCCTGCATTTGTGCCGCTTCCCAAGGCGTCTCAGGTGCCTCAAGCCCCAAAAAACCATCGCCGTTTCGCGCCGTGACACGGTAGCGCCAGCGAATCTCACCCGGAGCTGCTGTCTCCGTGAGAAAGAACCAGTCCGCAAAGCTGCGACCCTCGGCCACCTGCTGCGGTGTGAGACCGACGCCGCGCCATTTCTTTCGGCTTTGCTCCACCGAAGGCACCGCCGCCGTGAGGATCAGCTTCTCCGTTGCCCGCGTCATGCCGACGTACAGAAGCCGCATCTGTTCGGCGCGCAGTTCACGGGACAGTTTTAAATCGATGGCATACCGAGGCAGCGTGGGATACTCGATGCCACGCGCGCGGTCGCGCAGAGGAAGCCCGAGTCCAAGCTCCGTGTGGAACAGCAGCGGGCCGCGCCGATCCTCTTCGTTGAATTTTCGCGCACAAGAGGCCAAAACCACCACCGGGTACTCGAGGCCCTTGCTCGCGTGGATGCTTGAAATCGTTATTGCGCTTTCTGTTTCCTTCGTCGACG
>CAYWWF010000004.1:9235-17954 GCA_964461745.1 uncultured Oscillospiraceae bacterium
TTGCTCGCGTGGATGCTTGAAATCGTTATTGCGCTTTCTGTTTCCTTCGTCGACGGGCGCGGTGGCACGCTTTTTTTCTTTGCCACCCAACGCAAGAACGCCGAAAGACCATTCTGTGCCTGCGGCGCGCGCGTGAGGTCTAAAAACTGCAATAGGTTGTCATATCGCTTTTCCCCACCGGGCAGCGCGCGGTACAATGCGCAAAACGAGGCCTTTGAAAACAGTGTTTGACACAGAGAAAACACGGAGAGCTCCGAGGACAGTGTGCGAAAGAAGGCAAGATCCGCGCAAACCGCAAGAGCCGTCTCATGGCCCTGATCAGCAGCGGCGCGCAAGGCGTCGAACAGATCCCCGTCTTTTTTCGCCGCGCGCAGCTGCAAAAGCTCCGCCGGTGACAGATGATACACAGGGCTGCTCAAAACAGTGGTCAGTTCCATATCCCGATGCGGGTTATCGATCACGCGAAGGAACGAAAGCGCCGTCTTAACTTCGGCGGTTGAAAAGAACGCCGCGTCGCTTTGGCGGCGGCACAAGAGTCCAAGACGCATGAGCGCCTCTTCGTACACATGCCCCACACGTCCGGGCGACGGCAACAATATGGCCACGTCGCCTGGCCCTACAGGTCGGGGACCGTCCCGTCCCGTGACCAGAAAGCCCTCCTGAATGAGTGCCGCAATGCGCGCGGCCACGAATGCCGCCTCGTCTTCGTCTTTGGTCGCCTCTACCGTTGGCTCGGTTTCACAGCTTTCCTCTTCGTCCGTATCCCCTTCGGGGTCGCGGCGCTCCAAAAGCCAAAGTTCGGTGCCGTAGTCACAGGGCGACGCGGGAAATACGCGCCCGGGGACAAGTGCCTCCGTCTCGGTGTAGGCCATTTCGCCGGCGCGTTCGGACATGATCCGAGAAAACAGGTCGTTTGTTGTGTGGAGGACCTCGGGCCGCGAGCGAAAGTTTGTATTCAGACGGATGAGCGTCGGTTCTTGGGTTGTATCCGTTGTGACGCAGGGTTCTTCCGCTGCGGCTCCGGTCGCCGTTTCTGTAGTCAGCGGTGTAAAGCAATGGTACTTGCCAATAAAGATTCCGGGGTCGGCGAGCCGAAAGCGGTAGATGGACTGGCGCACGTCACCGACCATGAACAGCTTGCGCCCGCTATCCGATACGGCCTGCAAAATCTTCTCCTGCAACAGGTTTACGTCCTGGTACTCATCCACGAGCACCTCATGGAACCGCCCGGCCACCGTTTGCGCCAGCTTGGATGGCGCGCCACCCTCATAGAGTGAAGAAAGCGCACCCTGCTCCAAGTCACTGAAGTCGATCTTTTGGAGCCGGATCTTCTCTTCGTACAGCCGCGTTTCAAACGCGCGTGTCACCGCCACAAGCCCCTCCACAACGGGGCGCAAGATCTCCGCTTCCTGCTCGTGGACACACAGCGGCGCGCCCAGGCGCGCTTTCCAACCGGAGACCCTCTTCTTCCAGCTTTCGTGTACACCACGAAACCGCTGCAGCAGTTCTTTGTCCTCAAACTTGCGCACCGGTTTGAGTTTGGAAAACGTGAGTCCTTCCAGACAGGCAAACAGCGCGTCCCAGCCGTCTCGGCAAGTTTCAGCTACACAGCGGCACTGCGCTAAGTCTTCCTCGAGTACGGAGCCGTACGCGGCCTCCACTTCGGGGTACAGAGAAACTTCCCGCAACGTGTTCTCCAAGCTCTCCCGAGTCGCAACCGCTTCATCGAGCATATCATTCAAAAGTAGCCGCACCCAGACGGAATCATGAAGCGGCGCGCGCAGTCTCTCCACTTGCTCCTGTAAAAACGCGGTCGGTTCCGGGTGCGCGCGGCTCTTTTCAAAGAGATACAGCACCATATCCCGCAGTCGTCCGTCGCCGCGCGCGTCGCAAGCGTAAGCCTCCAGCGCCGCAAAGGGGGACAGGTCGCCGCTTTCCGTGAGCGTCCGGTAGAAATCCGCAAGCACCTCGTCTAAAACCCTGTGCCGCAATGTGTCTGACTCCGCCTCATCCATCAGACGCACACCGATTGGAAGCAGACTTTGCCCATCTTCGCGCAAGAGACGTTGACAAAAGGCGTGAATCGTGGAAATCTGCGCGCGTGGCAGCCGCAGGAGATTCATGCGCATCCGGCGGGCATACCCCGCCTCGCGACTTTTTTCTCGCAGAGCCGCGCGGATACGGCGGCGCAATTCGGCGGCCGCCGCACGGGTATAGGTAATCACAAGCAGCTCATCGACAAAGCATTCCATATGCGGATCAGAGATTCTCTCGACAATCCGCTCCACCAAGACACGCGTCTTGCCGGAGCCGGCGGCGGCGGACACCAGAAGTCCGGGTGCTCTCACACGAATGGCCGCCCGTTGCGCCGGGGTGAAGTTCATGGCACTCATACGCCCCCCTCCGCATCTGCGTTGTAAGCATCCGAAAATTTAGTCCAAACGTCTTTGGCGGCCAGAGGTTTCAGGAATCGCGCACAGTCTCCGAGTGATCGGTCAAACGCGCAATAGGAATCGTAGTCGCAGCGCTCGCAATGTGTTACCCCTCCGCGCACCACCGGATGGCGGCGCACATCACCACCCCGTATGGCTCCTACTGTGTCCCGCAGTATGCGATCCATATGCTGCCGCAGCGCGTCAAATTGCGCGCGCGTAGCCACCTCCGAGTGCTTAGAGAACGATCCGTCTTTTAAAAGCTGCACCGGCAAACGGCTTTCCTTGCCGCCGACATCCTTCTCCATCGCCTCGAGAACGTCCATCTCACCGAGCAGCAAACCACTGCGCTTGAGATTTTTCATCCGAAGCGCCCGCAACGTCTCCTCCGACACATCCCGTGACGCACCCAAAATGTCGTCACGCGCGGGCACATAGAGAAAGCCCGCAGGCTGAATGCGCCGCACAGTTTGGAATTGTTCGGTGCGTACCCCCAGCGTCCGAAGTTCATCCTTCTCCCGGCTCAACGCAAACAGGTAATAGGGCATCTGCAAGCCAAAGCCATGGTAAAAGTCCTGCAAACGGAAGTCCTTGCGTCCACTCTTGTAGTCCATCACGCGCAAGTAGAGTGTGTCCCCTTGCACAAAACCGTCAAGGCGGTCGGCGACGCCGGACATGGAAAACCCGAGTGTATGGTCACTTTCCAGCCGAGTCTCCAGCCCGAGCGGTACAAACGCGCTGCGTCCGAGCTCATCCAGTACGTCCTCGAGTACCGTTTCCCAGAGTCGATGCAAATGCCGCGCCTGCGCGCGCTCTTGGTCGTCGCGCTCCGTATTGTGCCGGAGCTCCGTAAGCATACGCTCTGCTTCTCCACGAGCCTTGTGCCACAAGGAGTCCCTGTCCGTTGGCGTCTTGCTCCACTCCCCTACAGCGTACTCGAGCATATGGTGTAAAAACAATCCGACATGCTGTGCTTCCATACGGCCCTTGGGCGCACTGCGCGCCTGCAAGGCATAGCGTAGAAAATGCGCATAGGGACAGCAGAGATGTTGTTCCAGGCGCGTGATCGAAAGCGGACCGCTCAACATCGTCCAGCTCTCCTGCGGTGACAAGCGCGGCGCTTTCGGCACAAAGCCCAGCACCCGCTCCAAACGCGGCCCCCAAACCGGGTGCTTTTGCATTGTCCGCGTCGCCGCTTCGGGCAGTTTGCCCTGAGGACGAGCCGAAAGCCAGGCAAAACAATTTTTAAAATTACACAAATTGTGTGTGTCGTCGGGCGGCCAGGTGTTTTGTTTCACCCCTAAATGTCGCATTAGCCAATCCACAGCGACCGAAGGCTCGTTTTCTTCTCCTTCGGCCCCTCGCTGCGGGACCATCACAATCATCTTTTCCGATGGGCGGGTCAGGGTTTGGTAGAGCAAATACATCTCCTGCGCCTGCCGTACGGCGACCGGGCGGCCATAGCGCAGCCCAGCGCCATGGAGCTGTAATATATCTTCTTCATCCATGAGACCCACCGATGGCGCGTCAGAGGGAAATGCGTCATCCGTCGCGCCGAGAACGATGACCACACGTGCCGTGTGACTTCTTGAACGATCACAGGAGCCGCAGGCCACGCGGTCGAGCGAGACCGGAATCGAACCGACTTCGTAGGCCGAGAGCGTCAGCAGCAAAAGTTCGCTGATTCGTTTGAAATCCAGTGTGCGCTCACCGAGCAACGCCACGCATTGCCGGAGGGATTGCTCAAAAATAGCCCAAAGTTGCTCAGTTTCCCGGGCTTCTTTGAGATATCCGCTGAGCTCGAGTTGTTTACAGGTCTCCTGCAGGCGCTCGGAAATTCCTATGGACGCAAGATACTCCACGAGTGCTCTCAGCAGCTCTTGCGCGGTATGTAGCCCACGTGTGCGCTCATACAATCTGAGCAGCGGAGTCATAAAGCTTTCACGGGCCGCCTGAATCTGAGAAAGCCGGGCGTTGTCTGTCGGCGTGAATGCCGACCCGAAGCCGCGCGGATGCCGGACAAAGCTCTGTGGGCGTGTCCACAGAGCTCCCCGGATGTTCCAGATCGTTATATAGCTTTCCAAGGCGTCCATGTCTTCGTGCGACAAACCCGTAAGCCCTGATTTAAGCAGAGACAGCATACTGTCCGTCGGAAAACGGTAGACGATGACTTCGGTCAAGCGTCGCAAGAAGCGTGTAAAGGGTTTATCCTCTACAGCGTCCATCTCATCAAAGAATACCGGGATATCATATTCCGCCGCTGTTTGTTCCCAGAGCGCGCGGTAGGGCGCAAAGCGCCGCGCCGTGAGGTAGATGTCTCGAAAGCGATAGCCCTCGTCGCGGACAAGCCTCATGATGGTCGTTGCCGCGGCGTGGCATTCAGTCATAGGGTCAGACACGCGCCAGATGGCGACCGCGTCGGGGACGCCTGTAAACGCATCGGCTGTCTCACGGAACGCTGTGTCGGCGATGTACCGCAGAGCCGCCGGTTGGGGCTCGGGCGCATTCTCAAGCTCCTCTTCGCAGAAAACCTCCATAATGGGGATGCCAGCCTCCCGGGCAAAACGGCGCAAACGCTCCGCCGTCTCCCATACGGGGGCAAAGAGCTCTTCATCCGTGTCCTGCGCGCGTCCACAAAGCCCCACCGTGACAGGGTTTTCACGCACGAGTTTCGAGAGCACGTCCCATTCCTGCGCGTTGAAGGCGGAAAAGCCGTGCAGAAAGTAGCCTCCGGTTCTGCAATACGAGGAGTCCGGCAGCTTTGCCGCGAGAATATCAAGCAAGTCCCTTGGATCCAAGCCGCTTTGCGTTGTCAGCGCTTCATACGCCTCAAGCAGAACGGCAATGTCATGGTATTTCGCACTCTCACGACCGGATTTTTCGGCGGCCAAGTCAAACAGATCCTGTGGGATGATTTTCTGACACTTACATTCCTGCAAGGTTGCCAGCAAACGCGAGAGAAACTCCGGCTTTTGGCTCTCCTGCGCATACACGCGGAGTCGCTCCCTACAGTTTTCCGCGGCGGCAAACAGGGTCAGCAGCCGCCCGCCACGGTCGAGTACCGGGCGCGTAAGCCCCCCCGTCTCCGCAAGCACACGCCCGGCCAAACGCTCAAACGTCAGCACTTCGGCGTAGAGCGACACCCGGTCGCCGCAGACCTGACAAAGCTTGCGCTCCATTTCATGCGAATACTGCGCGGGGACGAGCAAAAAGTACGGTGCCAACGTTTTTGCGGCAGCCCAAATGTCACCCTCAACCTTGTACATGTCCGCGCGAAGGCGCAGTAGCAAGGTTTGGGCGACTTGCTGCTCGGTATGACCCCATACAATCGTCAGCACACGGTATTCCCCCTAAGGGAAAACAAAAAAGCCACTCAAACCTGAGTGGCTTCTCGCGCAGCACCCGCTGCATGGTCGGAGTGGTGGGACTCGAACCCACGGCCTCTTGGTCCCGAACCAAGCACACTACCACCTGTGCCACACCCCGAAACACCGCCGGGCAAGAAGCGCTCTTGCCCAACGAAGAACATTATAGCTGAAGCGACACGGCGTGTCAATGGTTTCTCAGTCAACACACACGATTTGTTGCTTTCGCCTACAGACTCAGCCGCCTGGCCATGCATTGCTCCGGTAATTCAATCGTGAATCATTTTTCTTTTTCCTCGCTCACGGCGGGGGGGATAGAAAAACAAATTCAAGTATTCGTTCGCAGAGCAACAACTACGCAAATGCATTCAGTGCAGCATCGAAAAAGCCCTCACGCACCATGCGGACGCGGGTTGGCGTGTAGTCGGGCCGATGCTGCGCGATGGCGTCGAGCAGCCGTTGTGGGCTTAAAACCGTAGTCCCCGCGGTCAGAAGGCCGTTTAGACGTACCGACGCGTCGCCGTCCGTAAAAGTCAGTGCTTGCATCATTGGCGCGATGTCCTGCGTCGTCACTTTCCCCTTGGACTTCTTTTCCACAGGCAAAGAGGTTTGTGTAAACAGTTCGGTAAGCGTGGGCAGCGCGTCCTCAGGTTTCCCTTCGTCCCAGAACAACTCGATCTCGTACCGCGCCCACTGGATCTTCGACACAGGGGCCGCGGCCAGCGCCGCTTCCAAAACGCGCACACCGGACGGCAAACAGGCGTTCATCCGCGCGGGCAGGCTCGACAAAAACGCCGACCCGCCGAGATACTCGTCCATCCCAAAGTCGAGCGGCTCCCGCAACCCAACAGCCCCGACGGGCAGCGGCACAGCGATGGACACATAGGCGTGGGGGTTGAAGCCCTCGGAAAAGTGAAGCGGCACGTCCGCACGGACAAACGCGCGCTGGAACACATGCAAGAGGTCAAGGTGAGACATTAAGTGCGCAGGTGTCGTCTTCTCAAAGATAAACCTAAGCTTCACCATGACACGTCACACCCCCCTCAGAAATTCCGCAGTTCATACACGCGTTCCGGCAGTCCGGGGATGCCGTCTCTCTGTACGCCTGGGCGCGCTCCCGACGGAAGTGCGTAAGGCTCACACCGCTTGAGATGTGCGCCCATGGGAGCGTCTCCGTCTCCGGGATCTCACGGTGCGCGTAATGGGCCATGCCGGGTGTGTGTTGCCGGAAGGCCTCTTCCCAGCGCGAAAGCGAGAAACACTCGCGCCAGCCATCCATCCGCGCGCCGTCTCGGTAGGCGGCCAAAATGGCCGCGCCAACACGGCGGTCGCCGCGCGACAGCGCGCCTTCGAGCACACTCGTCTCGGCTTCGTGCCAGCGGAACGACACTTGACGGCGCAACGCCTGTTTGATTCGTGTCTGCTTCTGCAAGAGCTCAGGCAAGGTGCTCTGTCGCTCCCACTGAAACGGCGTGTGGGGCTTCGGCACAAAACAGGACACACTGACTGTCACGCCCGCCGCGCGACCTTTTCCGCCCTTCCGCCCCTGCGCGTACACTTTGTGCGCAAGCTCCGCGATGCCGTCCAAGTCCTCCGGGGTTTCCGTCGGCAGCCCACACATAAAGTAGAGCTTTACACTGTTCCATCCGCCATCGAACGCAAGGGAGCAGGCCCGGAGCAAATCCTCTTCGGTCAGGTTCTTGTTGATCACATCCCGCAGCCGAGCCGTTCCGGCTTCCGGCGCAAAGGTGAGGCCGCTACGGCGCACCTTTTGCACCTTTTCCATCAGCTCGCGCGAAAAAGAGTCCGCCCGCAGCGACGGCAGTGATAAACTCACGCGTCGCGGCTCACAGAACGTAAGCAACCCGTCACAAAGCGCTTCGAGCGGCCCGTAATCACTCGTGGACAAGGAAGTCAGCGCGACTTCCTCGTACCCGGTGTGCGCAAGAGACAATTGCGCTTGCTTCAAAAGCGTCTCCGGCGCGCGCGCGCGCACTGGGCGTGTCGTGTGGCCCGCCTGACAGAAACGGCAACCGCGCGCGCAACCGCGAAACAGCTCGAGCATCACACGGTCGTGTACCACTTCGGTGTTGGGCACAACGGGCGTCACCGGGAAATAGGCAGCATCCAGATCGCGCACGATTCGTTTTTCCACGACGGGTGGTGCCCCATTCAGTGGCTCCACGGCCCGCAATATGCCATTTTCATCGTAGCGCGGCGCATACAGTGACGGCACATACACACCCGAAATTTGCGCGCAGCGCCGCAAAACTTCTTCTCGCCCAGCCCCGGACGTTTTGGCCTCGACAAAGAGATCCAGCAGTTCGAGAGACACCTCTTCCCCCTCGCCAATTACAAAGAGGTCGATGAAGTCGGCCATGGGCTCGGGGTTGAAGGCACAGGGCCCTCCGGCCATGACGATGGGGTCGCCCTCCCCGCGCTCGGCGCTCTTCAGTGGCACGTCGCCCAAGTCCAGCATCGTCAGCACATTGGTAAACGATAGCTCATACTGCAAGGTAAAAGCCAACACGTCAAACGCGGAGAGCGTGTCACCACTCTCGAGCGCGTAGAGCGAGGTGCCGCTCCGGCGCATTTCGGCCTCCATGTCAAGCCACGGCGCGAACGCGCGCTCACACCAGACATCGGGGCGGGTGTTGTATAGCCCATAGAGGATGCGCAGTCCCAAGTGCGACATGCCGATTTCATAGGTGTCCGGAAAGCAAAACGCCATGCGCAAACGAACAGACTGCTTGTCCTTGTAAATTTCGTTCCACTCGCCGCCCACGTACCGCGCGGGTTTGCGGACAAGGGGCAGCAAGCCTTCCAGTGCTTCGGGTATGTTTTTCATGAGTGTGTTCTCCTATATACCACTTTTGTTCGATGCATTCTATTCCCCCGCCGAAGGCGGGGGAATAGAATCAG
>CAYWWF010000004.1:18054-22678 GCA_964461745.1 uncultured Oscillospiraceae bacterium
AGGCTGGCCACAGGCCCGGCCAGGATCGCCGCCGTTTCCCGGGCGTAAGTAAGCACCGGACGGGCCGCCATGCGCATGGTTATGCCGCCGAAAGAAAGCGACACACGCTCGACGCGCCCGCCCACCAGAAACAGACAGAGCAAATGACCAAGCTCGTGAATCACCGTAGCACAGCCGAGGCAAAAAAACAAGCCATTTTGATCAAAACAGACCAAAAAAGCCAGAAGAATCAAAAAGCCTCCGTGGATCGTTATCTTTCCAAAACTCATGCGGCAGATACAAAAGACATATAGTTTCCGGGATTCAGGCAGACCGCGTCTCGACGCACTTCAAAGTGCAGATGGGGGCCCGTGGCCGTGCCGGTCTGTCCGACCTTGCCGATTTGTGTGCCCATCTTGACCGTCTGTCCCTTTTTAACAAGGATCTTGCTCATATGGGCATACAGCGACTGATAGCCGTTTCCGTGGTCGACGATGACGTATTTGCCGTAACTCGGGCTATTGGCCGCAAGCGTCACGGTACCGGCGGCAAAACTCTGGATGGGGTCGCCCTCATTGCCTGAGACGTCCACGCCGTAGTGGAAGCGATAGTCCCGACGAATCGGATGGATTCGATAGCCAAAGTCTGAGGACAAGCGGCCCAAAATGGGACTGTCGTAGGCAAACGGAAGCGCATACTGCGTATAGCTGGCCTTCGTCGGCAGCTCCACGCCAAACGGCAGCGGCAGCGTGTCATCCTCGCTGTCCTCAGCGGACAGGCTCACTTCCCAGCCGGATAAAACCAGCGGAAACGTCGCCCATCCGTCGGAGGGCGCATTCAGCAACCACGCGGACAGGTCGATGCCACCCTGATCCACGGCTTCGCCCAATACGGAACGGGCCGACAGCAAGCTCTGCGCCGGGCTGATCGCAGAGGCACCGGAGAGAAGTGACAGGCCGCCCGAAAGTGATGAAAGCTGATCCGCCCCCGTGCCGGATGAGCCCTCAATGATCGGCAGCACATCGGTATAGGTAGGCGTTTGTGTCCCGGACGAGCCGAAAATGTCCGACCAGCTCCAGCTGGGCGTGACATCACCCGTCGCCGTGCCGGAGTCGCCTTCAGCCTGTACAGGCGTTGTCGCGCTTCCCGTTGCGCCGTCACCGGCCACGTCCTCTTCGGACGAGGAGAACAAATCCGTAGACAGCGCTTGGAACACTTCTGAAATGTCCCCACCGGAACTGATGACCCGACCCAGCGTGGACAGGGCGGCCTGATAATCGAGGCCGCTACCAACATTGGAGGTAATCAAGTTGTGCAGCGACTCGGCGCTGTCGGGTGACACGGTTTTGAGCAGGACACAGACGACAAAAATCACCAGGCAGACCATGAGCTGTATGAGACTCTTATTGCCAACCGAGGGCCCGGCCTTTTCCTTTCCGGCTGCTTTTCGTTGCCCGGGCGAAGAAGCGCCCGCGCGAGCTCCTGAATATACACGGCCCCAATCGCTCTGACTGAAGGCACTGTGGCGCTCATGAGAAACAGACGACCTTTCCGGTCGCCCCGAGGCATAGCGACGAGCCAAAAGCTCTCTCCCGTCCGACTGCGTGCCAAGCTCCCTACTGGAAGATCTCGGCACAGGCAGCGCACTCTTGCGCTCGAACGTTTCCACTTTGTTTTCTTCCGGTCGCGGTCGCGCGCTCACATGCGCGCCCTTTTCCCACTGCGGCAGCTTCGGCCACTGCACCGCGACGGGCAGCGCGCGCGGCTCTCTCGGTGTGGATGTGCGTGCCGTGTTCCTTTTTTCAAGTGTAGGAGCCACCGTGTCCTTCATCTCTTCGAACTCTCTTGACAAGCGCCTCGCCTCCTCCGGCTTCTCTCCCTTCAGTATATTGCAACCGAAAAGAGAACATGCCTGAGGATATGCAGCGGATGGCTTGTCCTACAAAGAATTCAGCGCGCCCAGAGGTTGCACTACACCCCGGGGCGCGCTGTTGTTTGGTGCTAAAAATCACAGTCCCCCGCTCTCGATGGCCGCATGGATCGCGCGCGCGGCGGCCTGGCCCGCGCCCATCGCCAAGATGACTGTGGCAGCGCCCGTCACGGCATCACCGCCCGCCCAGACACCCTTTCTGCTCGTCCGACCCGATTCATCCAGCGCGCAGATGCAGCCCCATTTGTTGGTCTCAAGATTTTCAGTCGTACTGCGAATCAGCGGATTCGGCGACGAGCCGATGGCCATGATCACACAGTCCACCGGGAGCGTAAAGCGGCTGTTTTCCACGACGACCGGGCGACGGCGTCCGCTCTCGTCGGGCGCGCCGAGTTCCATCCGCACACAGGCAAGCTCCGTCACGTTGCCCGCATCATCCCCGAGGATTTCAACAGGATTTGTAAGGAACTGAAAGTCAATGCCCTCTTCGCGCGCGTGGTGGATTTCCTCAAGGCGCGCGGGCATCTCCGTCTCACCTCTGCGATAGACAATTGAGACCTTCTCCGCGCCGAGGCGCAGCGCACAGCGCGCGGCGTCCATCGCGACGTTGCCACCGCCGATGACCGCGACGCGCTTCACGTTTTGAATCGGCGTGTCGTAGGTTTCGTCGTAAGCGCGCATCAGATTGACACGCGTCAAGAACTCGTTGGCCGAGTAGACACCACCCAGTGTCTCTCCCGGAATCTTCATAAAGGTCGGCAGACCCGCGCCGGAACCGATGAACACCGCGCGAAAGCCGTCTTCAAACAGTTCATCCACGGTCATCGAGCGGCCCACAACACAGTTTGTAACCAGATGTACACCTTGGTCGATGAGACTTTCTATTTCCCGCTCCACTACGCTCTTGGGCAGGCGAAACTCCGGTATGCCATAAACCAGCACGCCGCCGGGCTTGTGAAATGCTTCAAACACGGTCACATCATACCCTAAGCGCGCCAGTTCTCCGGCTGCTGTAAGTCCCGCCGGGCCTGAACCCACAACGGCCACCTTCACGGCCCCATCCACCGGATTTGCCGTCCCTTTATGCCCTGCTTCAGATTTCTTCGATTTTTTCGCAAAGGTCCAGTCGGCCGCAAAACGCTCCAAGCGCCCAATGGCCACAGATTCGCCGGCCCGCGCGCGCACACAGAGCGCCTCACACTGCGTCTCCTGCGGACACACACGACCGCAGACGGCCGGCAGTGAATTGGTCTTTTGGATGTGTTCCGCTGCCCCCTGAATATCCCCATCGGCGATGAGGCCGATGAAACCGGGGATGTCGACACCCACCGGACAGCCCTTGACACAGGGCTTGTTCGGGCACCGCAGACAACGGTGGGCCTCCGAAACGGCCTGTTCCTCGGTGTAACCCAGCGCAACTTCGGAGAAATTGCGCGCACGCGCTTTCGCGTCCTGTTCGGGCATCGGGGTTTTCTTTTTTTCTTTATTCACCATGCAGCGCACCTCCCAAGCGGCAGACATGTGCCTGCATTTGCTCTTGTTCCTGCGGTCTATATACATTGTTGCGTCGAATCATTTCATCAAAATCCACGTCATGTCCCGGGAAATCCGGCCCGTCCACACAGGCAAATTTCACGGTACCGCCAACCGTAAGACGGCAGCAGCCGCACATACCCGTGCCGTCGATCATAATTGGGTTCATGCTCACGACGGTGGGAATGTTATACTCTTTTGTCAGAAGGCATACGTATTTCATCATCACAAGCGGGCCGATGGCAATCACCAGGTCGTATGTACGCCCGGCATCCAGCAATGCCCTGAGTTCATCGGTGACAAGTCCCTTGCGTCCCAGAGAACCGTCGTCGGTACAAATGGACAGATGCTGCGATACGTCTCTCATCTCGTCAAGAAAGAACGCCAGAGAGGCCTCACGAAATCCCGCAATGATGTCGACCTGTGCCCCTTTTTGAAACAGCGCTTTGGCCTGGGGATAGGCAATCGCACAGCCGAGTCCGCCGCCGACAACACATGCGCTTTGAATGCCGTCCAAATGCGACGGCACACCAAGCGGCCCCACGACATCCGTAAGCCGATCACCCTTCTCAAGCGCGCCAAGCTGCGCGCTTGTTTTTCCGACCTCTTGCACCACAATGGTCACGGTGCCCGCGTCCCGGTTAAAGTCTGCTATGGTCAGCGGAATGCGCTCCCCCTGTTCATGGACGCGCAAAATCAAAAACTGGCCCGGTTGGGCATGCCGCGCGACCAAGGGCGCATGGATGGTAAAGCGTTTCACCGCTGGGTTATAGACTACTTTTTCTCGAATTTCAAACATCGAACCTTCCTTTCCCTTGTTTCCTCCAAGCTGCATAGCCTCGCCCAATAAGCATTGGGTCGTTCCTCAATCCTTCTCCACTGCAAACGGAAAAAGAATGAAAAACCCAATACTAAATCGAAGAAGCATACTCGCTTCACGCACGTTTTTTGACTTGCGTCACGGTTGCAGAAAAGGAAAATCCTCCACCACCGGATACATTCCCATACGTCAAATCGGCAATTTCATTATACGCATTCTTTTACACTGTTTCAATCCAATTCTTTATGTTTTTGCTGGCTATCAAAGGAAATTTTACCTTTTACTCAATAAACAACAAGATTCACTTCACAAAACTTTTGTTTTTGTATTTATTGCGAAAGTTTCCTTCACAGATCCATCAC
>CAYWWF010000005.1:0-3282 GCA_964461745.1 uncultured Oscillospiraceae bacterium
GGGCTTGCGCTACTGCGCTCGCCCTGATTTCTTTTGGCCGTTGTGATACAGCCCCAAATTGAAAGTGCCCTCCACCTTTCGGCGGGGGGGCGCTTTCAGACTGTTCCATGTTCACAAGGGTATTTGCTATATCATATAACTGGCAGCGCGCCGGATAAAGTCGTACAGCGGATGGGTTCCCGGCACATCCGAAAACGGCCCACAGGCATCATAAAAGTCTGCCTTGTCCCGCTGAAACGCGCGAACCAATATACAGACAGCTTCCCCACGGCTGATCGCCCGGTTGGGCTCAAAACGTTTCCCCGTGAAGTCATCGAGCCAACCGGCAGCAAAAGCGGCTTGAAGGTTTGGGAAGGCCCAGTGGCCGAAGACGTCCGTGTAAGGAGTGAAATTCCCCGCTTCCGCTTCGTCCGTATCCCTGTCCAGCAAACGACAGACCATCGTCACAAACTCAGCGCGCGTAATGTTGTTCCCGGGCCGGAACGTGCGATCCGCATAGCCCTGAATCACGCCCTCACCGGCCATTACCGCAACATGAGGAGCGTACCACGCGCCTTTTGTGACGTCACGGAAGGCGTCGGTACCCTTTGTAATGTCTTCCTGCCCGGCCACGCGCGCAAACATCGCCGCCGCTTCACTGCGCAATATGCGCCCTTCTGGACGGAACGTGCCATCTGTGTAACCATTGATGAAGGGAGCAAATAAGGTAACGCCGAAATCCAGCCGGTCGGTACCGGACGGCAGTTCTTGCGCCGCAGCGCCCCGATCGCTCCAGGAACGCAGGAGCAGCGCCCCCTGTGTGGAAACAGACGTGCAAACAGCATTATCACGCCCGAGGAAGCTTTGTGTTATCGTCGACCCAAACGCGATGGACGAGCCGCCTGCAAAACGAATGTTTCGTTTGGCCTGGGCTTCTATCATCACGGCAGCGACAGGACCCTTGACAAAGCCTGTATCCACGCCGTCAAACACGATATTCCCATTTTGTGTGTGAATGCCGTAGCGCCCACCGGTGATCTCACAGCGTTGAATGTTTTGCATATAAATGTCCGTATCCACAGCCCATATGCCGTCCCAATATTGCGCATTGACCGAAAGCAAAGCAGGCATCGCACGGCTGCCAAAGAACACTTCCCCTCCGAGCACCTGTATGCCATAAAACTCACCTTGGAACACACCGCCGAGAATTACAGATTCGCCCCCGTTTTGAGACAGCGCCGCCAGACCTCCGGTGAGTGAGCCTGCGGACACTACGCAGTGGCCGTCCAACTGAACCAGGCCGACGACAACGCCCACTACGCGTGCCCCGTCAACCGTACAAGTGCCACCCTCTTGAATGAGTCCAAACGGCCCCTGAATCGTACCGGCCTGTACATGCAACACACCGCTGGCACCGACGCCAAGCGCCCCAGCGTCCGATTCCGCGCGATTGATAACACGTCCACCCATGCCTGCGGATGAATCCGTCACAGTCAGTGTGCCGCACTCCACACGAAGTACGTCATAGCGGGGAACATCACCGGACAAGGTCTTCCCGTTTAGGTCTATGATAACCTGCTCGGCTTCGCCGTAAGGAGAATCAAATTTGAGTCCGAAACCTGAATCCAACGAAATGTTGCTACCCAGTTTCAACGTGTTGCCGTTTAAGGATACATCATATCCCTTTTCAAAGACCCAATAGTCGTACAAGTCCCTCGCGCTGTCAAACACGATAACCGAGGCCGCGAGCGCGGGCATGGACAAGCAAGCTGTCATGAGCGCCAGAATAAGCAGAAACATGAGTATCTTCTTCATTCTCGTTATCCCCTCCGTTTTTCCCGATGCATCTCTACAATTTGTGTGTATCTCTCATAGGCACGCGCCACCACAGCCTCCCAAGAAATCGGTATGGTCTGCCGCGCGTGCTCGCCGATTTGCGCGCGCCGTGTTTCATCTCGCATGGCGTCCTGAAGAACACGGCAGAGGTCTTCCGGTGTGTTTTCACATAGAAACCCATTTTCACCGTGTGTGACACCTTCGGCAGCGTTGGCGCTCTTCACAAGCACCGGCGGCAAGCCGAAACAAGCTGCTTCACGGACAACCAGCGGCGCGTTGTCATACAGAGACGGGAAAACAAACAATTTCGCGCTCAAATAGGCTTCAGCAAGCAGCGTGCGATCGGAAATCGCTCCTGTAAACAAGACTTCATCGATGAGTCCCAAGGTTCTGGTAAGTTCTATGATCTCCGCCTTGGCCTTGCCCTCACCGATCAGCGCAAGCTTGAAGGGCGCCCCAGTTTTTTTGTAGAGCGCAACCGCTTTGAGTAGCGTCTCAATGTTCTTCTGCCAGATCTGCTGCCCGACAAACAAGAACAGCGGCACCTGAGATGAAAGCCCAAAGCTTGTTCGAAAGCGGCCCGGACATAAAGTCTGGCTGTCGTCAAACTTCGGATAATCCACGCCGTTGGGCATGATCTCCACATCGCCCCGATAGCCGTATTCGCGCAATGTCTGCGCCGTGCTTTCGTTCACAGTCCAAACATAATCCACATCTTCAAAAAACCGAATGACATAACGCAGAAGCTTGCGGGCCAAAAACGGACTTTTGGTCGCTTCCAAAAAATCATCGTAAAACTTGGAGTGGAACGTAGCCACGACGGGGATGCCCCGCTTTCGGCCCAAACGCAGCGCTTCGTGGCCCGCAAAAAAGGGAGAGTGTGCATGGACAAGGTCGATGGGTTGTGTCCTTTCAAAGCGTCGAAGCTGACCGTCAAAGGAAGGAAAGCCCGTGCGGTAGGGTCGACGGCCCACAACCGGCATGGAGCGGTAGCGCACGACCTCAAAGGGCTTTTCATCTATATAACGCGGTACCTTGGGGGTCACGACAAAACAGCGACAGTGCTTTTCATTGAGCCATCGGGCATAGTTTTCAACGGTGGTAACGACACCGTCCATCACCGGATAATACGATTCATTGTACTGACCTACAACCACAATGCGTCTCCCTCCCCTACTGATTTCATTATAGTGGCGCGCAAAGACAAAGTCAACCATTGGGTCAGAGAGATTGGACGATGGGCTGTATTTGACATCTACTCTGTTTGTTTGCATGATATTTATATCACACTTTTTGTGTAGTATAATAGCGTAAGATACCTGTGCTATTTCGACAGAGAAGCGCATAGGTCGCCAGAATGACAGATGGTTTGTAAAGGGGAAATGCTTGCATGGCTAGCCAGGAGAGTTATTTGGGAAAACCGGCTTATTGGAAGATGCTTGGCGAGAACACCGTATTTCGTGACAC
>CAYWWF010000005.1:3382-13409 GCA_964461745.1 uncultured Oscillospiraceae bacterium
TGGGAAAACCGGCTTATTGGAAGATGCTTGGCGAGAACACCGTATTTCGTGACACGAACGGCACCGGGGACAGACCCTTCCGCAACGCGCTTGTGACCGTAAATCGCCGGATCCACGAAGCTTTTCGCGACTTGGGAACGGGACTTGAGTCTCAAGAGAGACGCACTTGCGGATCTTACCAACGTAGAAAAAGACCAGATCCTCACACTGATCAAAGACTTCTCGGATGTGCTTCGGCTTTCAAATGATTTCGCGTCTACTTCCACGATGGAGAGATTGCTGGACACCGATTCCGCTTCATTCTATTCCCCATTTGACACCGGGGCGGGGGCCTTTGGGCGCGCGGCCAGCGTACGAAACCCGTTTGAGCTGATTTCTACCTGGTGCAACGACCGGATCGGTACCCCGGACTATCGGGACAAACTCATTGAAAGGGTGTTCGGCTCGTCTTTTCTCCACCTCACCCAGTACGGCAACCACCGGGGTTGTGTGGACATCATCCGTACGCAAATCCGCGACATTGCCGTGACCGTGGAGCGTGACCTCAAAAGAGCCAGGCAGGACAATGAATACCTGACCTATGAGGCGCGGCAAAGCGTGCGGCAGATTATGACGATGGACTTGGGCTGGTTTACGACCGGATTATGGATTCACGGGCTGGACGAAAAGCTGGGTTCCTTGCGGCGGTTGGAGGACTTCAATATCCGGGTCATTGACTTGGACTGCACCGGCACCGGCTATCCGGTGGAAGTCAAACTCACTTGGGAAAACGGTCAAAACATACTGGACATTCTTGTAAAAGTACGATTTAATGGAGAGGGCATGGATGAGCGTTTGGACGGCTACACCGCCGAGTTTACGAGCTTTCCGGACTATCCCGCTCGAGTTACGGCGGAAAACTCACGCCGGAAGGCCGTGCTGGTGGGTTTTGAGCGCTGGAGCGGCGTGTATGAAGGAGGGCGCACAACGCGTGGTGGTTCACTGCAAGGCGGTGGAAAGCCCGGAGGGCTTTTCGGTGGAGATTAAGGGCGGAGGGGAGACGGGGACGTCCCATGTACATATGGGGTGGTCTAGGGAGAATCCGGGTCAGATGGAGTTGTACGCGGCATACCCTAATCGTCACCAATACAAATATAATGATTACGCAGATTTGGCGAAACATGAATTGACGCATATTTTGGGCATCAAAGACGCTTATGAATTGCCGTACAAATGGCCTCTGACTATGTTCGGATTCCCCGAAAGAACGTTGGGGTTGCACAGAGCGGACGATCCAGATTTTTTTTATCACGGAGATTACCCAATCGATTCTATGAGCGAAGAAGCAAAAAAGATGGAGCTGCCTCCGTTTGCTAAAACTGTGGCGCGGGGCAATAGCGATCCCGTCACCTGTAATGACATTGAAATGCTCATCACCGCCTGGCAGACCGGACAGATACAACGTTATCAGATAACAGGTTTGGGAGATACAGTTTCAGAAGTTTTGGGAAAGTAAGGATGTGTCACTCATGGAACCAAAACGCCCGCGCCGACGAAGAGCCTTGCTCTTTTTTGCGCTCTTTTTTGCGGCCCTAGTTGTTTTCGAAATTGGACACAGGGCGATTTCAGAGGAAAAAGAAACACGCTATGGCACAGAACTACTTGAAAACTTCGAGACGCAAGTCAACGCAGAAGGTGAAACCTACCAGAAACTGTTACGGCAGCTGCTGGCGGTTCTGCCAGAGAAGAATGGGGATCGGATCACCCTGAAAGACGGAAGTCTGTATACTCAATCCGGGTATTTAGAATTGCTTTTTACAGACTTAAAAGCAGAAATCATTGACATGATGACTGCGTTTGGAGTTGAAAGCATGTATTTCGCACAAATCTATGGCGGCTATGTAAATCTTGAATATGAGCCAGGTATATCCTACCTTCACTTCGTTTTTTACGGCCAGATACAAGATCATATAGACCACAAGGTAATCCACTCCAGCTATTGCTCGTCTCACAAATATGGCTTTGCTGTAGAAGTATTATACTGGCCTGGCATCTAAAAACGCCCGCGCCCCCACCACTTTCACAGCCCCTTTAAAAACCGAAGCGTCGGAAACTCCCGCTCCATCCGCGAAAGTACATACGCCTCCGATACCGCTGCAAGATTTGAGAGTCCTTCCGCGGAAATGGAAAACGAAAACAACCGTTTTTCTGGGCCCAATACGATGTGCCGCATCGCCTGAAACGCCGCCTCCCCAAGCGGCAGGGATAGGCCGCCATCGTGATACGCCCGGCAGACCGCACAATACACCTCGCCCCCGTCGACAAAAAACCACGGGGAATCCGGCACGGCTCCGCAGACGGCGCAATGCTCCACCGAAGGCGCAAAACCTGAAAGAGACAGCATTTTAAGTTCCACCACCGGGCGGACGAACGCAGGACTGAGGTCTCGCTCCGACAACACAAAAAGTGTGTTGAGCATCAGACTCAGCAGTTTTAAATCACTGACTTCCCCACTCAGCTCATCACAAAGCTCGGACGCGTAGCAGGCCAGCGCGAATTTCTCCACGTCCCGGCGCATACCGGGAAACAGATGCAAGACCTGCGCGTCGTCGAGTGTGTAATACCCCTTATGTTCAAACAAATTGGCCCGGATGTGAGCGAAAAGCTGCGTCGGGGCCATCAATTTGTGGCCGGTTTTGCGCGCGCTTTTCGCCCGGACGGTACACTTCCCCTCGCTTTTTGTCAGCAGCGTGAGGATCTTGTCCGTCTCTTTGTAGGCCGTTTCCCGCAGTACCAGAGCCTCGGTCTCCAGGTGTTTCATAGCTCATAGCCAAAGGAGCGCAGTCGGTCGGGCTTTTCCCGCCAGTTTTCGCGCACCTGTACCCAAGTGTGCAGATGCACAGGGCCGTCGAAAAACTCCGCGATATCTAGGCGCGCCTCGGTGCCGATTTTCCCAAGCATGGCACCTTTTTTGCCGATCACGATGCCTTTGTGCGAGTCTTTTTCGCAGACGATGGCTACATCGATGTCCACGCCGTTTTCACGCTTCTGTATGCGCTCAACCACGACGGCCACACCGTGCGGTACTTCCTCGTCCAAATGCTTAAGGATTTTTTCTCGCACAATTTCCGCTATGAGCTGCGACGTAGTCTGATCGCTCACCATATCTTCAGGGAACAGGCCCGGGCCTTCGGGTATAAAGGGCTCCAAGGTGTCGAGCAACAGCGCGGCCCCTTCGCCGGTTCGACCGGACAGCGGCAGAATGGACACAAACTCCATCTCCGCCCGGTAGATATCTATAACAGCCAACAGCTTTTCCTTCGGCGTCACCGTGTCGCACTTGTTGATGCCAAGGATCACGGGCACGCCGCCGTCTTTGAGCCGCTCAATGAGCAAGCGCTCCGGCGTACCAATGCGCGGCACCGGCTCGACAAGCAAAACGGCCGCGTCCACGCCCACCGTACACTCGCGCACAACACTGACCATATAGTCCCCCAGACGGTTGCGGGGTTTGTGAAAGCCCGGCGTGTCCATAAACACGTATTGTTTGGGCTCCCGGTTATACACGGCACAAATGCGATGGCGCGTGGTCTGCGGCTTGTTCGATACTATGGCGACTTTCTCCCCGGCCAAACGATTGAGCCAGGTTGATTTCCCGACATTGGGCCGCCCGACGAGCGCGATCATACCGGCGTGTGTGATGTTCATTTCTACATACCTCAATTCATAGGTCTTTCCACTTTCCAACAGGCCCGGCCCCGAATCCACAGCGCGCTTACAAACAACAAGACCACTTCGGCCGCCCAAAGGCCCGGCGTCAGAGCGTCCCCAATCGTATTCAGCACACTGCCCCGCAAAAACACCATGAGTCCGGCACCCGCCGCGCCAAACGCGGCGATGAGTACCGCACCCGCCGCGATGTCTTTGATGTCCCGTATGGAGGGTTCGCGATCCCGGCTTACGCGGTCACAGAGTCGCTCCAGCGCACAGTTGACGAGCTCCAGCGCAAACACGAGCCCCATGGAAAGCAAGCATAGGGCCCAGCCCCAAGTTTCAAGCTCTGCCAAAACCCCGAAAAAAATCACCTGGGCCGCCACAGCACTGTGGATGCGCAGGTTGCGTTCCCGGCAAAACGGGAGAAACAGCCCGCGAAACGCGCAGGCAAAGCTTCGTTTCATGGCGCACGCTCCAGTCCCAAAGACGACAGCACGCGCTCACAAAGCGCGTGCATCTGTTCTTCCTCTGCACTGCTTTCATGGTCATAGCCCAAGAGGTGCAACACACCGTGCACCACGAGAAAGCCCAGTTCACGAGACACACTGTGTCCATACGCCTCCGCCTGTGCGCAAGCGCGCGGGAACGACACGGCGATATCCCCCAAGTATAGCTGCGCTCCCTCCAGCGCAAGGGGAAATCCATCCTCATCCTGCATGGAAAGTGGTTCGCCGGGCCGAAGGTTATAATTGGGAAAAGAAAGCACGTCTGTCGCCTTATCGATCTCTCGAAACTGACGATTCAACTTTCGGATATGCGCTTCATCCATACACTCCACGCCGATTTCACAGGGCTTGTCCACGTCCAGAAGCTTCAGTGCCTGTATTGCGGCGCGGCGCATCAGGGTTCGCAACGAAGGCGTCACACCCAAACGTGGCGTGACGCTCCGAACCGTAACTCTGTGTTTCCCAACTTCCATCTGCGTCACCGTTTGAACTTCCGGCTTTGCAGTGCGGTTTTCGCGCGTTTCTTTTCGTAGTCTTCATATGCGCGGATGATGCGCTGCACCATCAGATGACGCACGACGTCCTTGGCCGTGAGCTGGCAAATGGCGATGCCTGGGATGTTTTGCAAAACCTTCACAGCCTGTTTGAGGCCCGAAACTTTATCGTGCGGCAAGTCAATCTGCGTCACGTCGCCAGTGATGACAATTTTGGAGTTTTGGCCGAGGCGCGTTAAAAACATCTTCATCTGCTCCGCCGAGGTATTCTGCGCCTCGTCGAGGATGATGAAACTGTCGTCAAGTGTGCGCCCGCGCATATAGGCCAGCGGGGCGACCTCAATGTTGCCACGCTCCAAATACTTGTTGTAGGTCTCACCGCCGAGCATGTCGAACAACGCGTCGTAGAGCGGACGCAAGTAGGGGTCTACCTTGTTCTGAAGGTCACCCGGCAAAAAGCCGAGCTTCTCCCCCGCCTCGACGGCCGGGCGCGTCAGAATGATGCGGTTGACGGCCTTCTCACGAAACGCCGTCACGGCCATGGCCACAGCCAAATAGGTTTTGCCTGTACCGGCCGGGCCCACGGCCAATGTCACTGTGTTTTTCCCGATGGCCTCAATATAGTCCTTCTGGCCGACGGTTTTGGCCTTGATGGGCTTGCCCTTGGCCGTCACGCAGACGACGTCATGCGCAAGCTGGGAGACCTTTCCTTCCGCGCCCTCCGCGACGAGCCCCAAGACATAGTGTACGGACTGCTCGGTCAGCGTCTCGCCGCGCGCGGCCAGCGAGAGCAGACTCTCGATGGCCCGGATGGCCTTGTACACCTGCTCGGCGTCTCCACTGATTTTCAGCTCCGTGTCGCGATTGACCACGTTCACGTGCAACTCTTTTTCCACAATTTTTACATTTTCGTCAAAGGAGCCGAAAAGGTTGATCAAATGCTCCAGACGGTCTACGTGTATCGTTTGTTCAATCATGCTTTGTGATCGTCTCCTTATGAACCAGCTAATCGTCTCCCGAGTCCTCCGCCGCGTGATCGTCTTGGTGCATGGCGCGCAACGGATCCCCGGTGAGTGACTCAATCAGAGTGATTTTCTCCTGGCATTCGGTGGTGAGCCGCAACACAAGCCCACCGCCGACCTCTTCAAGCTTATATTGTTTGTCGAGAACCTCACCCTCGCCGAGGGAATCTTCCAGCCGCCGCTCGAGCGCGTTTCTGAGAATCTTTTCCGCCGAGTCGCGTTTGAGCCGAGCCGATACCGGCTTGTATTCAACGTGTTCCTCTATGACGAGCGCCACAGGCAAAGTCAGTCCAAACAGAGAGAGCGTCTTTCTCGTTAGCAGTTTATCATAGTTTTCAAAGGTTGAAAAGTCGGAAAATCCAAGATGTGTTTCATACCCGGCAAAAACGAGCGCGTATCGTTTGCTTCGGCGGCCCGTATAAGATTTGGCGCTGAGATCACAGGGGATCCCGGCGGACAGAGACAGCCAGGTTCTGGCCTCCACGTCAGCCCTGGCATGGACATACCGCGCGCCAACCTGCTGCGAGTCTATGATGCCGCTGACAAGAAGCTGCCCGCGTTTCACCGTCTGCCCGATGGCCACTTGGGCCGACCCTTCCAGTGTGTCCATTTTTACGATAACGCCATCCTTGGCGGCCACAATGTTACAGGGGGTATCTTTTTCCACAATCGGTGGCTTGAGCACGCGCTCGCGCACTTCGACGCTGGCGCGGCTGCCTTTGATGTTCACGGTAATCCAAGACAAGTCGTCCATGCGCATCAGCATTTCGTTTTTGATTTCCGCTAGGTTCACATGCGGCGCGTAAGTGCCGATATGTACGCCGACTTCTTCCAGCTGTTTGAGGATCACGTTTTCATCGACACGCTCGTTGCCCGTGATGTCGATTTCCCACACATACAACGAAAGTACATACAGAGTGATTAAAATGCTCAAAAACCCGCCGAGCAAGACGCCCCGCCGCCAGAGCGCTCGTAAGTACAGCGGCACGCCATGCTCCGCCACGACGGAAACGTGGTTTGCGCTGCTCAAAGACGCCTCTCGAAACTTCTCCCAGTCGCTTCTGTGCATACGGGCGCGCAAATGCTCTTTGTCACTGCGTTTGAGATGCCACAGTGTCACATCGTTTTGGGCGCAGACATTGAGAAAGCGCTCGGGAAACGCGCCTTCGACTTCCACAACATAGTAACCCCGTAAAAAATTCACGATCGCGTACAAAATCGTGTCCCCCTCGCCGGTTCAACCTATTTTTCTCACCCACGCCTTCGGCGGGGGTGAGAAAACTTAACTGTCAAAAAAGCTTCGCAGAGTTTTCCGCCTTTGGCGGAAAATTCGTTTCATTGTTTTTCCGGGGATTCATTTCCCGGAAAAATTTCCTCTGACCAAATCTCAGAAAAATTTTAATTTTTCTAGAGATTCTTTACACATTGGCATACAACCAGTCGATGACCGCGGCCACCGCGTGGTTGTTGCGGTCGGGCATGATGTGATCCACCGTGGCCAACACGTCTTCGTGCGCGCTTTGGGGTGCAAACGAGGTGACCGCCCGGAGCATTGGTAGGTCGTTTCGCTCGTCGCCAACCGCGAAGGTGTGCGCGCGGTCGAAGCCGAGCCGCGCCATGAGCCGCCGCAGCGCGTCGCCCTTGTTTGCCTGTTTGTCCTGCATTTCGAGCAGATAGTGGTAGGAAAACACCAAGTCGTATTGGTCGCCGTAACGCTTTGAAAACCAGTCAGCGACGGCCTTGAGTATCGGTGTGTCCGCGGTGAACAGAGCCTTGAGCCAACGCGGGGGTATATCCTCGAGTGCCGCAAACACGCGGGGCTCAAGCTCCACGGTTTGCATGTGCGCCACGGAGTACTCGTTTTGACACACAACAGCGACTTCATGGACAAAGTGCGCCTCCACGGCCACCTCGGGGAAGGTCTCCATCACTTCGCGGCAAACGCCGAGGTAATCCCCCTGAAGGCCCGTAAACTCCAATACTTTGTCCTCATCATAGTCGTAGAGCACCGCGCCGTTGCCCATGATGGCCGGGGTGTTCATCGGCACATGGGGTCTTAAAACCTCAAAGCCGCAGGGCGCGCGGCCTGTCGCCACGGCAAAACGGCCGCCGTCGCGCATAAAGCGTTCGATGGCCGCCCGGGTTTCCGGCGTGACGCGGTGGCCCGTGGCAAGCAAAGTGCCGTCCAAATCGGAGGCGAGCAGGATACCGGACATGCGCAAGGCGCAGCGCTCCTTTCGGGGGTGTATCTCTCCCCGCAGGAGGGATACAGGTTGTCAAAGAATCCGGCGTAGCGCTTTTCCACAACCTATGCCAGATATTTTTTCAAGGGTTTCAGCATAATCGCGGACACCACAAGGGTGATGACCAGCTCAATACCCATGTAAGAGCCGTTGTAAAACAGCGAGTAGAGGAACACGCCCTCTTCTCCGGCGTAGGGCGACCAGAGGATGATGCCGGAGAAAAAATGCACAAGAAAGCGGGCGAGGATACCGACACCGACGCCCCAGATGAGCCCAAACTTTTTACGACGGAAGAAACCGGCCAGACCCAAAACGCCGAAGGCCAGAAGGTAGTCGAGTGCCAAGACTAAGGCAAAAGACAAAAACTGGTTGGCCACGACGGGTGTGGCGTAGGGCTTAAACATAAACTGCAAGATACCGTAAGGGATACCGACGCCAATGCCCCACTTTGGGCCCCATCGCACGGCAAAGACGAGGAGAGGCAGCATGGAGACCGCAGTGACTGTACCGCCATAAGGCAGTTGAAACAGGACGATGAAGCTCAAACCTACAGAGAGCCCCATGAGGATACCGCCTTCCGTCAGACGGCGCAGCAGAGTGGTTTTCATAAAAAAGACCCCTTTCTCGCGGACACAGAGAGCGTCCGCGCGCTACGGGGGGCTACCCTGAAACCACTGAGGGGCTAAATTTTCCTACGCCGGCATTACCCGGATCAGGTTCCAAGGGTTTGAGACAGCATCGTGTCTCCTCTCAGTCGGACGGCTTCCAACACCCCGTATAAAATTGTATTTTTGTTTTCAAGCAAGTATTGAACTGTCTCTTTCTCCCCCGCCGAAGGCGGGGGAGAAAGAGACAGTTCAACAATGACTTGAAAAGCAATGTATATTCAGCGCAATTTGCGCAGAATATCCTCGAAATAAGAAGGGCACGGTGCCACGAAAGACAGGGGTGCGCCCGTGCGAGGGTGGTAAAACTTGAGTTCGGCCGCGTGCAGACACTGACCCTTAAGTCCGAAGTCGTCCCGGCCACCGTAGAGCAGGTCGCCGAGCAGCGGGTGACCGAGGTGGCGCATGTGTACACGAATCTGGTGCGTGCGCCCGGTTTCAAGCTTTAGCCCCAGATGAGTGAAGCCGGTGTAGTACGCAAGTACCTCAAAGTGCGTAACGGCGGGCTTGCCGCGCAATACGACGGCCATGCGCTTGCGGTGCCGAGGATCCCGGCCGATGGGAGCTTCCACGCGCCCGGAGTCTTCTTTGAGCCGTCCACAGACGAGGGCCTCATACCGCCGCGACATATCGCGGCTGCGAAGCTGCTCGGAGAGGTGGACATGGGCCATGTCGGTTTTCGCGACGGCCAGTAAGCCTGAGGTGTCGCGATCCAAGCGGTGGACAATGCCGGGGCGCTCCACACCGCCAATGCCCGAAAGGTGACCCCGGCAGTGGTGCAGCAGCGCGTTTACGAGTGTGCCGTCAAAGTGCCCCGCGGCGGGGTGGACGACAAGGCCGCGCGCTTTGTTTAATACCAACAGGTCGTCGTCCTCATAGACGATGTCCAGCGGAATATCCTGCGCTTGTGCGGAGGAGGGGACAGGGTTGTCTTCCCAGACATAAAGCGTTTGCCCGGGGCGGACGTGGTCGCCTTTGCGCAAGGGTGCGGCGTCCGGGGGAATCAGGCCCCGCGGGTCAAGGCAGGAAAACTGGGCCGGGGCGGAGGGTATTACCTCTGGGGAAACGTCCGCATCCGGAGTGGTCGCTGCGCCATAGACACGGCCTTGGTCACAGAGTCCGGCGATGACATTGCGCGTCAGCGGCAAACGCCGCGATAGCACGACGTCCACGCGCGCACCGTCATCCGATGGCGTCGGTCGGAGCGTCCAGAGCTTGGGCATCGGGCTCACCTTTCTTTCCGTCGTGCAAAAACAAGACGTAAATAAAGAGCAGCACCTCGCCCACGGTCACAAAACAGTCGGCGACGTTGAAAATCGCAAAGTTCACAAAGGTAAACTCAAACATGTCCACGACGTAGCCGAAGAGAATGCGGTCAATCAGATTGCCGATGGCGCCGCCGAG
>CAYWWF010000005.1:13509-16334 GCA_964461745.1 uncultured Oscillospiraceae bacterium
CTGATCCAGCGCGATGCTCGCAAAGACAAGCAGAAAGGAAAGGGCGAGTTTTTTCTTCATAGCGCCGCCACGACGTCCGTGCAACGCGGGCAGAGCTCTGGATGCTCAGCATTGGGATGTGTCTCGGTGTAGGTCCAGCAGCGCGGGCACTTTTCGCCCGGTGCGGCCTCAACCTGCACGGCCTCCGGGCCTTCCGCGATTGCCACAGAGGAAACGATGAACAGCGCGGGCAGCAAGGCTTCCTTTTCGCGGAGCGATGACAGGTCTTCGCCCTCGGCCGTGAGCACCACACGGGCTTCCAGCGACTTGCCGATGCGCTTTTCCGCGCGCGCTTGCTCGAGCGCTAAGTTTACGCGGTCACGCATGAGCAACAGACGCTCCCATTGTACGCTTTCGTTTGCAGGCAGGGTGAAGAGTGTGTCCAACGCGGGCATATCGTTGACCATCACGGCGCTGCCGTCGATGCCTTCGGGGTGCGGCATGGCCTTCCAAATCTCATCGGACGTAAAGGCAAGGATCGGAGCCATCAAGCGCGTGAGGGTGTCGAGAATGCGGTAGATCACGGTCTGGGCCGCGCGGCGGCTTTGGGAATCGCGCGCGTCGCAGTAGAGACGGTCTTTCAAAATGTCCAAATAGAAGCCCGACAAATCGGTCACACAGTAGTTATGCAGCGCGCTGAGCAGGGTGTGGTACTCATAGGCCTCATAGAAGCCGATAACCTTGCGGGTGAGGCCCCCCAGTGTATGCAGCGCAAAGCGGTCGAGCTCTGAGAGATCTTCTTCGGGTGTCAGTGTATTCGGGTCAAAGTCAGAGAGGTTGGCGAGGATGAACCGGGCCGTGTTGCGGATTTTCATATAGCTCTCGGAGAGCTGGCCCATCAGTGCCATGGAGATGCGCGCGTCGCAGTGGTAATCGCCCGAGGCGACCCAAAGGCGCAACAAGTCCGCGCCGTATTTGTCGATGATCTCCTGCGGCAGGATGACGTTGCCGATGGACTTCGACATCTTCTTACCCTCGCCGTCGACGGTCCAGCCGTGGGTGATGACTTTTTTATACGGAGCCGTTTTTTCGACGGCGATGGCGGTGAGCAGACTGGACTGGAACCAGCCTCTGTATTGGTCGCCGCCTTCAAGATAGAGGTCGGCAGGCCAGTGCTGATCGTCTCTGGTTTTGAGCACGGCGATGTGCGTCGAGCCGGAGTCAAACCAGCCGTCGAGCGTGTCGGTCTCTTTTCGGAAGGTTTTCCCGCCGCAGTGCGGACAGGCAAAGCCAGCAGGCAGCAGTTCTTCGGGTGTGCGGGCAAACCAGGCGTTGCTGCCTTCTTGATCAAAGTGCGCGGCAACACTGGCGATGGTCTCATCGGTGACCACAGGCTCGTCGCAACTTTCGCAGAAGAACGCCGGGATCGGCAGACCCCACTGGCGCTGGCGGGAGATGCACCAGTCCGAGCGCTCGCGCACCATCGAGGCCATGCGTTCGCGGCCCCAGGCGGGCAGCCATGACACGTTGTCAACAGCGCCCAGCGCGTCTTCCTTCATGCTGTCGACCGAGGCAAACCACTGCTTGGTGGCGCGGTAAATTACGGGCTTGCGGCAACGCCAGCAGTGCGGGTAGGTGTGGGAAATGCACTGGGTGGCCACGAGCGCGCCGCTGTCCTTGAGGTTCTGTAAAATGGCCACATTGGCCTCGTCTGTGGTTAGTCCGACAAAGGGTCCGGCCTCTTCAGTCATGCGCCCCCTTGCGTCCACGGGCACGACAATCGGAAGGTCATAGGGTTTACAGGCAAAGAAGTCCTCCAAACCGTGACCTGGGGCGGTGTGGACACAACCGGTGCCGCTGTCTTGGGTGACGTGCTCGCCGACAATCACGAGGCTTTCGCGCGGCAAGAACGGGTGGCGTGTGCGCACACGGTCGAGTTCGCGACCCGTAAAGCGGTGGACGGGCTCTTTGGGCGTCCATCCGCAAACGGCGGCGAGGTCGGCGTAGCGCTCCTCGGCGCAGAGGTAAAACTTACCGTTTTCTTCATACAGTCCGTAGGAGAAACGTGGGTGAACACTGATGGCCACGTTGCCGGGCAGCGTCCAGGTCGTGGTCGTCCAGATGACAACTTGAATGGAACTGTTGTCGATGCCGGGCACGAGCGGTCGATCGTCACAGACGGTGAAGCCGACGTAGATCGAATCGCAGGGCACGTCCTGGTACTCGATTTCGGCTTCGGCCAGCGCCGTTTCATCGTGTGAACACCAATAGACGGGCTTGAGGCCCCGGTAGATGTAGCCGCTTTTGTACATGGAACCGAAGACTTCGACCTCACGGGCCTCGAAGTGCGGATCCATTGTCAGATATGGGTTTTCCCAACGGCCAAGCACACCGAGACGAATAAACTGCGCGCGCTGCCGGTCGACGTACTCTTCGGCGTACGTCCGGCAGGCATCGCGGAACGCGGGCACACTCATCTGCGCGCGTCCGCCCTTCAGGGAAGCTGCCACTTTATTTTCAATCGGCAGACCGTGGTTGTCCCAGCCCGGCACATAAGGGGCTTGGAATCCCGACATGTTCTTGTAGCGGACAATGAAATCCTTGAGGATCTTGTTCATCGCCGTGCCGATGTGAATGTCTCCGTTGGAAAAGGGCGGGCCGTCATGCAGGATGAAGAGCGGTCGCCCCTCGTTTTTTTCGATCATGCGCTCGTAGAGACGATCCTGCGTCCATGCGGCAAGCATGTCGGGTTCTCGCTTGCTCAAATTGGCGCGCATCGGAAAGTCTGTCTTGGGGAGGAAAACTGTATCGTTGTAATTCATGGCCATCGGAGATTCTCCTTACGG
>CAYWWF010000005.1:16434-21710 GCA_964461745.1 uncultured Oscillospiraceae bacterium
CAAAAGAAGAGTTGCGTTTTTTTATCCACCCTTATACGTTCCGTTCTCCGGGATGGGAGGCGCCAGGAAAGTCAAGCTGAATGTTCCGGGGCGCGTAACGCTCGGTTGTCTCCGGTGACGGTGCGGACGTGATTGGCCCCTTGGACGTGCTTGTCTGCGTTACAAAGGGCAGTACCGTGGGCGGTTCGTTTTTTTGGGCGGAGACAGCGCCTGAAGCTGGAGAAACCGGAGCGCCGCCGACGCCCCCCGGGTAAGGCACATAACCCGGCGGATAGGCCGGAGATCCCACGCCACCGGACACATGCGAGGTCGTGGGCGAAACCTTGGAACTCGCCGGCTCGGTTGCCCGGGTCTGTGAAGTTGTGGGTTCGGCCACGGAAACGGGTTTGGGTGTGTTCGGCTCAATGGGCTTGGGCGTGGTATAACGTGCAGACAAAGACGGGGCTACCATGTCTTCGCTTGCTGTCGGCGTTTCATTTCCGGATGGGGGAGAAGATTTCTCTTGGGACGGCGCCGGTGAAGTCTTTGAAACCGTCGAGGGGGCGGGCGCAGAGACGGGTGCGGGTACTGAAGGAGATGTAGGCGCGGCAGCAGGTGACGCAGGTGCGGAAGAGGATGGCTTGGGCGCGTCCAAAACAGAGCGCTCAAAGGCGCGGGAGGCATCGGTCGGAGTCTTTGCGCGCCGGATGTCTTCCTCAGACATCTGAGGAATGGCCTCGATCAAAGCAAGCTGCCTTGTATAAATCTCGTGCAGCAAGGACGAAAAGCGGCGCGTCTCCTCCCGCAGACGATCCTGGCGCATGAGTTCCGTCTCGTTGTCTTTTTTTATGCGCTCGGTCAGGCCGTTGGCTTCCGTCTGCGCCTTCTGCAAAAGTTCGTCCTTTTGCGCGCGCGCTTTTTCAAGCGTTTCCTGGGCCATTTTCTGCGCGGCGGATAAGACGCTGCGCATGGACGCGTCCACACTGCGGTACTCCTCGACGGTCTCTACCATGACTTTGAGTTTCTCTTTGAGTTTCTCGTTTTCCTCATAAAGAGCCCTGTAGTCGATGGTGAGCTGATCCAGAAATACGTCCACGTTTTCCATGTTGTAGCCGCCGAATACGGCGCGGTCAAAGCGTTTGTCGGCAACTTCCTGTGGTGTAAACATCCAATCCCTCCCGTCGCAAAGATACAACGCATATCCGGGCTTGGACAGACTTTTAAATCAGTCCGTCCGGTGCGCCCGAATACGCGTTTTGTTCTTTTCGGATAGAGCCTTGGCTCTGCTACGAAACCGAGAGACGCCCCACGACACCCGGTATGTACACAATTTACTTAGAAATACAAACCGTTGTTTTCAAGCTCGTCGATGAGGTCGCCCAGAATATCCACATTGTAGGGGGTGATGATGTAGGTGCTGTTGGCGACGCGCTTAATTTTACCGTCCTGCGCGTAAGCGACGCCGGAGAGGAAGTCCACAAGACGGCGCGCGATTTCTTTGTTGGCCGATTCGAGGTTCAAAACCACGGTGCGCTTGTCCCGCAAATGGTCGGCAATTTCCGGCGCGTTATCGAAACGCTCGGGTTTGACCAAAACGACTTGAAGCTGGGTGGTCGTATGAATGTTGACGACCTTATCGTTGCGGGATTCCGGTGCGCTTGCGACTTCGCGGCGGGGAATGAACTCTTCAAATTCTTCTTCGTCCTCTGAATAGGGCCGGGCCAATCTCTTCAGTTCATCGAGCAGTCCCATGAGAGTACCTCCTGAATGATATCAACGTGGATTTCAGAATAAAGCAGTGTAAACCATTTGATGTCAACCGGATAGGCGCTAGACATTAGCCACGCGCGCCAAAGATTGCCGAGCCGACACGTACCATGGTAGAACCGAAACGAATCGCGGTGTCGTAATCGTCGCTCATGCCCATTGACAAAATTTCCATATGGGTATTATCTATGATTTGCGCCTGCATGTCAATAAAAAGTTGATGCATGGCCTCGAAATGGCGGCGGTTGTCACCCAAAACGGCGGGCGGGGGAATACACATGAGGCCGCGAACGCGCAAATGGGGCTCAGAAAACGTCGTTTTTAGCGCTTCTGGCAGATATTCGCGCAAAAATCCATGCTTCGTGGGTTCGTTTGCGATGTTGACCTCCAAAAGGATGTCCTGGACGATGTTACGGCGCGCAGCGACGCGCGCAATCTCTTCGATCAGCGGCAGGGAGTCCACAGACTGAATCAACGACACAACGCCGACAACATCCGCGACTTTGTTTCGTTGCAAATGCCCGATCAAGTGTAGGGAAGCGCCTTCATACGCACCGACATCCCGCTTTTGCCGGAGTTCTTGCACACGGTTTTCCCCAACCGTGCGCACACCGGCGGCGATGGCCGCCTGCACACGGGCGGCTTCGACCGTTTTGGTGACCGCGACAAGCTGCACCGCGTCAGGCGCGCGACCGGAGGCCACGGCGGCTTCCTGAATCCGCGTGGTGACGGACTGTAGGTTGTAAAGAAGATCGTTCATAGGCTCACCCCGTCGGCACACTATCGAAGGATCTTGCCGTCAAAAAGATCACGGCCGCGTGTGATGACCTCGTCACCGGGCAACAGCGCGTTTTTTTTGGTCGGATCGTAGGTCACAATGTAGTAGTTGTCACGGTCCAGCAAGATCTCCACCGGCTTGAAGCGCGCCTGAGAGAGCACTTGGCAATAGACGCCGAGGACGCCGTCGGAGATGCGCGTGGCGTCCTTTGGGATGCGGATGCCTTCATAGGATTCCAGAATCATCTCCGCGGTCTCATGCCGGGATGAAACCAGGTCGGCAAGGTTTGTATTGCCTTCAAAGACCACAAGTGTTTTCCCGTCCCCAGGTTCAGTCATACGACTCACGCGCGCGCGCAAAACTTTCCCGCCAAGTCGAGGCAGGCGAAGGCTTACACTGTGACCGGGTTCCAGAAACGAGACGTCCTGTGCCGGAAGTACCGTCGTAAAATACCAGACGAAGCCCTTGGAAATCTTTCCGATGTACGAGGAAGAGTTGTCTTGAGGCCGGGTTTTATAGAGCACGTCCCACTGCTGCGCATTCAGGGTTTGCAGCAAATCGGGCGTGAGCAGCGTCTCAAACCCGTCGGTGATTGGCGAAAAGGTTCCGGGCGTGCGAAAGCTGACGTCGGATAAGTATTCGGAGACCCGCGCGCTTTTTTGCTGGAGTTCCAAACGCAGGGCTTCCAGGAGCGTGTCCATATCCGGCGCGTCGCCGTAAACAGATTCCCTTTTGAACAAAAGGGATTTAAAGTGAATGACTTTGTCCTCCAACTCCGCGCAGTCTCGCCGGTCCAGTGTGGTGAGCACGGAGGTGAGACTTTTGTCGATGAGACTGTCCAGACCGGAGGTATCCGTAAGATCGGCCGATTGACGCTGAATGCTTTCCAATTGACCGATGCGCGCTTTGAGTTCCCGGACTTCCGCGCCGGTTGTGAGGGCGTCCGTGTCCCGGTAGACGACCGCAACAGGCTCCCCAATGCCGACACGCGCGCCTTCGTCGGTGAGCACCTCGGCGATGCCGTCCGGGCGCGACAAGGTCTCTTCGTCGCGCACAAACAGGCCGACGGCGGAAATGGTGTGTTCGGTGCGGTACAAAACCGCCGCCACGGTGCCCACGGGGTCACGTACGGCATCCACGACATGGTAACCCATGAAGAGCACGACAAAGACAAACAGCGCCAAAAAGACAAAGCGGGTGACCCAAACGCCCTGCTTACGCATGGCTATTCACTGGCCGCGTCATCCTCCGCTTCCGCGACCGGCAACGCAATCGGGCGCGAAGGAATCAGGGTGGAGATGGCGTGCTTGTAGATGAGCTGTTGGCGGCCTTCGGCTTCGATGACAACGGTGAAATTGTCAAAGCCGCGCACGGTGCCTTTGATCTGAAAGCCATTGACCAAAAACAACGTGATCAACTGGTGATCGCGGCGCGCCTGATTGAGAAAGAGATTTTGATAATTTGTCTGTGTTTTCATGATGTTTCCCCCTCTTTGCCGGTCTCCATCCAAAATCGATTATGTAACGGAGACGGATTTTTCCGCATGAATTCGGCCTGTAGCCCGAATTGTTCCATCAAAAAACCCGCTTGTCCGGCTGTATTATACACAATATCATAGCCTACCGCAAACCAAATATTTCCACGATTTTCGTCGAGAGTTCCAAGGGATTTGTCCCATCTATATCCAACCAAACAAGGTCGGGTTCACGCGAAAACCAGGTCAGTTGCCGCTTGGCGTAACGGCGCGTAGCTTGCGCGATGAGCGCAAAAACATCGTCCCTTTCCGCGTCGCTTTTGGCACCCGAGAGGATGGCCGTTGCAATTTCTTTGTACCCGATGGCCTGCATCGCGGTGCAGTCGGCGGAGAGTCCGCGCGCAAGTAGACCTTCCACCTCACCCCAAAGGCCCCCCGCGCGCATTTCGTCCACGCGCCGGTCAATCTGGGCATAGAGGGCCGCTCGGTCAGTGGGGCGCAGCCCCACGATCCAGGCGTCAAAGCGGGGTTTGGTCTCGCGGGAACGGCGGTGGTGCTCGGACAAGGGCGTGCCGGTTCGTGTGTAGACCTCGAGCGCGCGCAACACACGACGTGTATCCGAAGGGTGCAGCCGTGTGGCAGTTTCGGGATCCGCGTCCTGAAGACGGAGGTAGAGCGCCGCCTCGCCCTCTGTGGCGAGATAGGACTCCAGTTCGGCTTGCACAGCCCCGGTTTCATCCGAGCCGATGTCGTGCAGCCCGTAGAGCAGGGCGCGCAAGTATAAACCCGTCCCGCCGCAGACGATGGGGCGGCAACCACGGGCGTGGATGTCCTCGATGACACGCGCGGCCTCTTCGGCGTAGCGCGCAGCGTTGTAGTCCTCGTTGGGCTCCACGATGTCCAGCATGTGGTGGGGGATTCCGGCGCGCTCAGACAGCGTGGGTTTGGCCGTGCCGATGTCCATGCCGCGGTAAACCTGCATGGAGTCACAGGAGACGACTTCACCGCGCAAAAGCTCCGAAAGCGCAATGGAAAGGGCCGTCTTGCCCGTGGCCGTGGGGCCGACGATGCAGAGGAGGGGGGTTGTAGACAAAGTTTCGCATCCCTCGTCCTTTTGCTGAAATCGCGTGGAGCCTGACGCCCCCAGGCGGTAGGTTCTTGCTCTACCGATTTCAGCAAAAGATTGTAATTCAAGGTTTTCACGGATTCATTCTGTGTAAACCTCAGACTGTCAAAAAAGCCTCGCAGAGTTTTCCGCCACCGGCGGAAAATAAAGTT
>CAYWWF010000006.1:0-14634 GCA_964461745.1 uncultured Oscillospiraceae bacterium
TATACACCCACAAAGTATGAAAACAGTATTAGATTTGTGTTTTTGCCTCAAAAACAAAGTTATACTGCACAGAATGTATTGGAGTTTTCGAAGCTGCAAGCCTTGCAGACGTTTTTGGTGCAATGGGTTCGTGGAATGATAGTCCCCCTTATATGGCACACGAAAAAGGGTTGGACAAAGAATATGAAATTCTTTCTGCTGAATTATTGAAGAACATACGGCTTGCTATTTTGTATGCCATCAACGAATGGTAAGATTATTCTCGCTTTTTCATTTGTGAAACTCATATTATGGTTGGAGGGAATCTATTGAAAAGACTTTATTTGTGTTTAGCGGCAATTGGAACGATACTGCCTTATTATTTTCTGATTGCTTTTTTAAGTGCCAACGGACTGAACTTTAAATTGCTTATTTCAGAGTTATTTGCAAACAGCATCTCTACATTTTTTGCAGTTGATTTTTTAATCTCGTGTGTTGTGTTTTTGATTTATATGTTCAACGAGAGCACCAGATTGAACATGAAAAAAGAAAAATGGATATGCCTTGCTACGACTTGCACGGTGGGTTTGTCGCTTGCTTTGCCGTTGTTTTTATTTTTTAGAGAAAACTATATTCATCGCGTAAAATAAAGTTTCAATAATCTCCCATAAATGGGTCTGATGCGAAGCTCGATTGGAAATATTTATCACTACATTTGTGTTTACATATCCCTTGCGCGCGTAGTAAAATATAGACATCGCCCTGTAGTTGGGGGAAATGAAATGAGTTTCTATATGCACGTGCAAAGGTAAACGGCATACAAGGATTTTTAGATTGCGAGGGTTTGGCTCATGACGAAAAGACTTGGGATCAGAAGACTTCTGTGCATGTTCATGGTTGCTGTATTTGTATTGTCCCTGCCGCCCACAATGGCGGCCTCGGAGGGGACGACACAGACGCAGCCCAGCCGGTCGGTATCGGGTGTCTATTTCGCGGGACAGGGTGCCAGTCAATTTCGAGATGTCGCTTCCGGCGATTGGTTCTATTCGGCGGTGGATTACGCTGTGAAGAACGGTCTTTTCCAGGGTACGAGCCAGACGCAGTTCTCACCCAATGTCAAAATGACCAGAGGCATGTTTGTAACGGTTCTCGGCCGTAGCGCCGGGGTGGGCGCGGATGATTTCAGGCAGTATTGCTTTTCCGATGTAAAAACGAATCAATACTATGCCTCCTATGTGAAATGGGCCTATGATCTTGGCGTTATCAAGGGATCGGGTGCCGGGAAATTTGGCCCGAACGACCCGCTGACGCGGCAAGACCTTGTGACCATGCTCTACCGGTACATAGAGAAAAAGAAGGGCGATACGTCTTTCAGTGACACCACGAGCTATTACGGATACAATGACGCGTATTCTGTTTCCTCCTACGCCCTGGATCCCATGATATGGGCGGTAAGCCACGGCATCATAGGCGGTGTGGGCAACAACACGCTCAGCCCCAAGACTTACGCGACAAGAGCCCAGTTGGCAAAAATATTCATGGAGGCAGAGGCGTTTCTTGACTTTGCAAGCTCGCCCGAGCCTGAACCAGAGCCCAAGGGTTTTGCGGAGCAGGCCCAGACCGTGTCGGGCGCGTTTGAGGATAAACTCAGGGAAATGACCGCCGGCGGGACAAAAGAGGTAAGCAGCGATGACGTGATGAAAGACCTTCAGGCGGTGGCCGAGGGTTACGTGGCCAAGGGGTACATCAAGGACCTCGTGACCGAGCCGGGCGGCATCTTCTTTACCTATACCGACGGCACGCCGGGCGGCGTCATCCTCAAGCTGCCGCAAGAAGAGCTGGCCTCACAAACGTCTTATGACGACAGCAAAGAGAGACTATCCTCCACCCCTACGGCCCGGACATTCGCGCCTACGTACTTGGCAGCGGCTACGACACCTTCTTCATCCGCAAACGTAATCGGCAACAAGAATGTGTTTTTTGGCTTTGTCGCAGACAGTAAAATAGGAAGCAGCGACATGAGAACCTTCGAAAACTATGTAGATAAGGTCAAAAACGCGGGCCTTGGTTTTAATGTCACGGTCAACTACAACATGAAAATACAAGATTTCAAAACACTGAACCAATACGGGGCCATATTCCTCAGTTTGCCGGGTACCTATCCGCGCTCGAGCGTCATCATTGACGTGCCCGGCGAGAAGCTGGAACTGTGGGACGACTTCAAGGAGGATCGTCAGGCTGGCAGAGTGGGCTTGTTCAGCGTGATCTCGCCTACGAACAATGTCAATTACAGCCAAGATCGTCTTGACGGGATGATTCTTTCGTTCCGTTCAGCCGACTATCAAACGCAATATGGGATTTTGGCCTCAAGATTCTTCAAATACTACTACAACAGCAGCAATTCATTCCCCAACAGCTTCATACATCTGGGCTTTAACTGCTCAATCACCGCACCCAAAAATGGCGTGGGCAGCTTGCGGGAGATTCTTTTGAACGCGGGCGCGGGCGGCGTCACGGGCTATTCGGATTTTATGTGGCAGAAAGACGACATCAAGCTCACAAACGCGATGATTGACACCTTCTTGAGAAAGACCGACGACAGAACCATTTGGGATGTCAGCTCGACGATTTTGGATCAAAAGCTGACGCCATCCAAGGGGAAGATCAGGCTCTACAAAGACGAAATCAACTGGGAGATTGAGACGCTCGACGTCGAAAACTACTGGCATGTGGCCTATAAAGACAGCAGAGCCAACCTGGTGCTTTGGGCCCCGGCGGAAGGGGTGCCGAGCATCTCTGGCGGTACGTACAAGACATATATGTATACGCCGGGCGGCTGGTCGTTTAGCGTATACATATATATTGATATCCACAACGCCCTGAGCGTGCCGCTGGAGTCTGTGGGGTTCGATGTCTATTTTGATGGCGTTCAAAAGGCGGGGCTGCTGGGGAATGCCTTCCATCCGCCTTACCAGTTCCCGATACAGCCCGGTCAGACCATAACGCAGGGAATGACAATGGCCACTGTGAGCAACTCTGACTACGATAAATGCAGTGAGATCACCATTGCGCTCTCCGAGTATCACACAGGATCCGGCAGTGATATTAAAATCGTTTACATTCCGGAATCGGAAAAGGTACCCATCAAGCTGACTTACGACGGAGTGTATACAATTAAGTGGTAATACGGATACACTGACTAAACATCCGGCGCAAGCAGTGTCTGCTCATGTAAAACATCGGGATGAAAGTTTCTATGAACGCTCTCCTTTTTCATGAATAGTATAAGATGAGACGATTTGTGAAAAGGATGGTGCTGTTCATGGAAAGGGGCCTCTGCCTTTTGCCGAAAATGGTCAATGTACCCATTGAATTGTATAAATCTCTACGCGGTGAATATTTTATCGGGTACGCCGATGATTTGCGCTTTGGCAATGGAACAAGTGCTTACGCGTTGCTCTGTAATCCGTGCAACTCACGTGTGAATCTCCACGTCAATGTTTGGACGGTGACCGACATATCTGAGTCCGCATTTCGCGCACAGTTTTGGTTCAATGCAACGCCACCGGGAACCCCCGTGACGGTAACGCAAGTCACACCGTCCAATACGGCCATATGCCCGCCGCCCGAGCCGAGGGTACGCTTGCAACAGGCGTCCAATGTAACCGGGACACCAGTCGGCGGCATCAAGGCGTTTGTCCGCAGAGGGCTGCCGGAAACGACGCTTGTGGAATCAGAGAATGGCAAGCTGATTTTCCCGCCGGGCGGCTCATTCTTGGTATTCCTTTCCAGCGAAGACACAAGCGGCCCCGAGGTATCGGGGCGAGTGGCTTTTGGCTGGTGGGAAGAAGAGATTTGCTGTAACGCGGACAATCGGCGATTCCGAACCGCAGGTCGGCGCCTTTGAGGGGTAACACCGATCTCCCATAAAGCAGTCGACATCTCTTTGACAACCCAAAAAGGGGCTGTATCACAACGCAAAAGTGATACAGCCCCTTTTATACTTTGTGCCTTTCAAGGGAGTGGCGCGCAGATTGGCGCAAAACGCCAGTGGGATATCGTCCGTTTCATCCGTGTTTCGTATTGTTCTTTGCCAATAACCGCAGTCTCAGACCATGATCCAAGATCTGCTTGCGCAAACGAAGGCTCTTGGGGGTTACCTCCAAAAGCTCATCGTCGGCCAGAAACTCAAGGCTTTGTTCCAAACTCAAAATGGTCGGAGGCGTGAGACGAAGTGCGTCGTCCGAGCCCGACGCGCGCATGTTGGTCAGTTGCTTTCTTTTGCACACGTTGACCGTCAAATCCTCGTTTTTTGGGGACACACCGACGATCATACCCGCATAGACCGGTGTGCCCGGGGTGATGAACAAGGTGCCGCGGTTTTGCGCGTTGTATAGTCCATACGCGACCGCGTCCCCGGTTTCAAAGGCCACCAAACTGCCGCTCTGCCGCCGCACAACACTGCCCTTAAAGGGGGCGTAGCTGTCAAAAATCGAGGCCATGATGCCCTCGCCGCGTGTGTCGCTGAGCAGTTCCGTACGGTATCCCACAAGACCCCGTGAAGGGATGAAAAACTCAAGCTTCATTCGAGAGCCGACGGGCTTCATGTCGAGCAATTCGCCCTTGCGCATACCCAGCTTTTCGATCACGGCGCCGATGTATTCCTCTGGCACGTCGATGACTAGTTTTTCCATGGGTTCGCACAAAACGTCATCGATGACCTTCGTGAGTATGCGCGGCGGGGACACTTGAAACTCGTAGCCCTCACGCCGCATGGTTTCTACGAGTATGGAAAGGTGCATCTCCCCTCGGCCCGCAACACAGAAAGCATCGGTGGTTTCTGTACGGTTGACTTTGAGGGAGACATCCTTCAAGGTTTCACGCATAAGCCGATCGTAAAGATTGCGCGATGTGACATATTTCCCCTCTCGGCCCGCAAAAGGAGAATCGTTAACTGAGAAGGTCATTTCCATCGTCGGTTCGGAAATTTTCACAAAGGGAAGCGGTTCTACCACAGTGGAATCACAGATCGTGTCCCCGATGGTGATGTCACCAATCCCCGACATCGCAATGACACTGCCGGCCTCGGCGGTTTCGACAGGCGTCTTAGAAAGCCCTTCAAACTGATAGAGATTGACTGCCTTTGCCTTTTTAGAGACAACTTCTCCGCCGTGGTAATTGCAGACTGCGATTTCTTGGTTTTGTTTCACAACGCCGCGCTCAATGCGGCCAATCGCAATGCGTCCCACAAACTCATTGTAGTCGATGGAAGACACCAGCATTTGGAACGGCGCGTCCAAATCGGCCTGGGGTGGGGCAATATAATCGACAATGGTTTTAAACAGAGGCTGTAAATCCACGCCGGGGACTTCGGGGGAATACGAAGCCGTTCCTTCACGGGATGAGCAAAACAGCATCGGAGAATCGAGCTGATGGTCGGTGGCGTGCAAATCCATCAGCAGTTCCAACACCTCGTCCACCACCTCATGGATGCGCTGATCGGGGCGATCGATTTTGTTGACGACCACAATCACGCGGTGGTCAAGCTCTAAGGCCTTCGAGAGCACAAAGCGGGTTTGCGGCATGGGGCCTTCGGCGGCATCGACGAGAAGAATGACGCCGTTGACCATTTTGAGGATGCGCTCGACTTCGCCTCCGAAATCGGCATGTCCCGGTGTGTCGACAATATTGATTTTATAGTCGCCATAATTGACGGCGGTGTTCTTGGCGAGAATGGTAATCCCACGCTCGCGCTCCAAATCGCCGGAGTCCATCACACGCTCTACCATAGTTTGGTTTTCTCTGTAGACACCGGATTGTTTGAGCAGTTGGTCAACAAGAGTAGTTTTCCCATGGTCTACATGGGCGATGATGGCTACATTTCTTAAAAATTGCGGATTCAAACAAAAACCTCTCTCTTCATCACATAACCCAGGGGGGAAGAATATTTTATCATCAATAGATCTTGTTGTCGAGAGTCCAGTTTATCGTCTCGACGGTCACCACGTTTACATGACATGAATCGGGCTGTAGGGGACGATGCCCACATCGTCCCGGGAGGGTCTGTCTGCGGTATGCAATTTCCGCCCTTCGATAAAACGAAGGCCTGTAGGGGCCTCCGCGGGCGGATGTGGACATCCGCCCCTACAATTGAGCGACGAGGGCGTCGCTCCCTACGGGTGAGAATGCTGTTGTGTTTGATGGGATCCATGATATAATAACGTCAATATCCGTACGGATAAAAAAGGAGAGTTTTATATGCTGTTTGAGTTATTTGTCAACTTTGATGGCAACTGCCGGGAAGCGGTGGAGTTTTACGCGAAAGTTTTCAAATCGGAAGTCACCAACCTGATGACCTATGAGCAAACGCCCCCGGATCCCAATTATTCCGTAGCCGAAGCGGACAAGCAGAAAGTCATGTACGCCGGGGTAAAGATTGGCGACGTCATGGTGATGTTTATGGACATGCCCTCCGGCTCACCGCTCGTCCGAGGCAACAACATCAATCCGACGATCAGCGAGGCGGACAAAGAAGAAGTTGAAAGGTTGTTTCACGCGCTCAAAGAAGGTGGTCAAGTCCTTATGGATCTGCAAAAAACCTTCTTCAGCGAGCTCTATGGCATGGTAGAGGATAGGTTTGGTGTGATCTGGCAGATATTGCACTATGACCCCCGGCAGTAAGCGGACGCGCGTGGCTCGAGAGTGAGCCATATATACACCCTCTATCCAACCAAAAAACACCCCTCCAAACAAAGGTACACCTTGTTTGGAGGGGTGTTTGCAGTTTGATTTTCCCTACTTCGCCGCTTGCTTTAAGATCAGGTCGAAGATTTTTGCGCCCTCGGAGCGCCGGGATTTGCCGGTTGGGTTAAAGGAGCCGTTCGGGTTGCCGGACAGGATGCCCGCGCGCACAAGCGCGTCCACGGCGGTGGTGTACGTAGAGCTGATGGAAGACTGGTCGGTGAAGGTCTTGGAGCTGTAAGTCGTGTCAAACACAACCCCCGCAGCCTGCGCGCCTCTGTAAGCGTACAGCGCCATATCCTGACGCGTGATAAATTCCTCGCCATTGAACGCAGAGTTCGAAGAAATGATGCCCGCTTTGCAGGCGGCGGCGACATAGGTGTAATACCAATAGGTAGTCTTTACGTCAGAGGGGACCGAGGATGACGTGCTGTCGGCCAGGTCAAAGGCCAAGACAATCATCTTGATGAATTCAGAGCGTTTAATGTTGCTATTGGGCGCGAAGTTGCCGTTTGTCAAACCGTTGATGACACCCCGGGCGCTGACGGCATTGATGTGGGAGAGGGCCCAATTTGAGGAGGTGTCTTTAAAAGATTGTTTGTTGCTGTAAGCGGCATACGCGCCGGGTCGCCAGATTTTTGCCTCGAGCTTGCCGGAAGACGAGCCGACATAGCTGGAGGGGACAGGCGTCGGTGCGTTGTTGTACGGCACATAGGCAATGACGACATTGTCATCGTAACCGACCGTGCTGGGCAAGCTGATGCGCACATTGCCGGTCCCGCCGAACGAATTCATCGTGGTGCTGCCGATCTTTAGGGTGAAGTTGTACACAGGGATATTTCCCAGCAGAGAGGACGCGAGGGAAGAATACTGAGACGCGCTGGTCTTGGCGATGGTGATGCTGAAATCGCCGCTGGGCAGACCCGAAAACGCTTCGGGCTTAAAGGTGATGTTGGCAAGGCCCGTGGTAAACTCAATTTTGGCGGCCTTGTTTGAAGAGGCACTTGTAATCAGCTTACGGGGCACTTCAAAGGTAACCGCCGTCTGGCTCGAAGAATAGGCGGTGTTCAGACGAATCGTACGGCCCGAGCCGCTGGCGCTCGAAGAACGGCTCAGCAATGAGGAGACGTCGTCTTCGGTCACGGAGACGGTGGCGCGGCCCTGTGAATCCGTACTGGCGATGGCAAACGTGGCGTTGACGTTGTTTGCGCTGTCGACCGTAATGTTTCCCATGTCGCTCCATTGCACGGTGGCGGCCAGGTCGGAGAAGAGAACGTTGCCGCTGCTGTCTTTAATTGCGTTGGAGAGAATCTTAATGCGGTTGTTGGTGCCGGTGAGGGCGGTGTTCAGAGCAATCACCATGGTGCTGCCGGAGATGCTCACGGTGTCGGAACTGCCCAGCGCGCTGTAGCTTGAGGTACCGCTGCGTGAAAGCTGTACATAGCTCTTGAGGCTGGAGGAGGTCACATTTGAGGATATGGTTCGGTCAAAGCTTAGGGTGATGGATTTGCCGTTGGCGCTGGCCGTGGCGGTCTGCAATTCAGGCTGGCTGTCGCTGGCGCTGATGTTTATCGTGACGGTGCCACAGTTGGCATCGCTGGTGTAGGTTGTACCGTTGTAGGCAAGCCACGTGAAGGTGGCGGAGCCGGTGTAATTGCTGTATGGCTCAAAACGCAGATGGGGGATATTGGAAGCGCTTACGGCGTAGTTGGAGGAGGTTATCTTTGTGTTGTTCAGATACAGCGAACCCTTCGTGGAGGTGGGCAGCGCGAAAATCTTAATGCCCGCCATGGATTTGTTGCCGCTGTCAGAGTAATTGGTTTGGAAATCCGAAAGCTTAAAGGTATAGCTCGTGTTTTTTAGCGTACGTACGCTGAAATCGTCTGCCGTGGGGCCCATGGCAATGGTGGCGGTTACGTCGGAGTTCAGCACAATGCCGCTGTTGTCCTTGAGCGCGCCCGACAGGATTCTGACGCGGTTGTTGGTGCCGGAAATGGCAGTGGCCAGAGTAATCACGAGCTTGCCACTGGAAATGGCCACGGAATCCGAACTGCTCAGCGTCGCGTAGCTAGAGGTGCTGTTGCGGGACAGTTGCACGTAGCTTTTCAGACTGGAAGTGGTTACGTTGGAGACGATGGTGCGGTCAAAGCCGATGGTGATGGTCTTGCCGTTGGCGCTGACCGTAGCGGTATCCAAAACGGGTTGGCTGCCGCCGACGGTTACGGTAACGGTCGCGTTGGTGGAAAAGGTGGAGCCGCCAATCGAGGCTTGCCAGGAGAAGAAGGTGCTACCGGTGTAGTCGTCCGCGGGGACGAAACGCAGACTGCCGATGCTTGCTTCCGCGATGATATCATTAACCAGAACCTTGTTGGCGGTGGTATTGGTGATACCCTTATACAGAACACCGTAGGAAGAGGAGGGTATAGATGTAATCTTAATGTGGGTCAGTCGGCCCGACAAAGCAGAGTTTGCGCTGTTGTACGCGGTCATAAAATCTGCGGTGCGCTTGAAAGTATAACTGCTGTTGGCCGACGTTGTCACGGTGAAATTTCCGGCCTTGACCGTCAGAACGTTCACGGTCACCGTGGCGGCGGTCGTGGAAAAACTGGTGCCATCAATCGAGGCTTGCCAAGTGAAGGTGGCGGTTGCGGTGGAGTTCACTGCGGGTACGAAACGCAGTTTGTCTATGTTGGTGAGTGTGATGACCTCACCAACGGCCACCTGGCTTGCGGCGGTGTTACCGGAATCCTTATACAGAACACCTTGTGAGGGTGTGGGTATAGTTGTAATCTTAATGTGGCTCAGTTTACCTGTCAAGGTAGGATTGGCAGTATTGAACGCCTTCATAAAATCCGCGTCACGGTTGAACGTGTGGTCGACGTTGGTCGCTGTTACCACGGTGAAGTTCGCAGCCTTCACCGTCGCGAGGGGATCTATGGTCAGTGTAAGCGTACCTTCCGTGGCCGACCAGTTGCCGGCGGCGTCACACGCCTTCCATTTGACGGAGGTGCTGCCGTTCCAAGTGGCCGTGGGTACAAAGGTGATCTTGGCGATTTCCGTTGTGTTCAGCGTGATTTCCTGCGTTGTTTCGAGTAAGCCGGAAGAGTACTTTAAAATACCCTTGTCCGGTGTCGGTAGAGAAGTGATTTTGATTTTACTGATGGGTGTGTTGTTTCCGGACTGGAAATCAGCCACCGCAAAGGTAAGATTTTTTTGATAAGCTCCCTTCTTCTCAAAGGATTTGGGGATCGGCGGCGGCGACGCCGGGATCTTCAAGGTTATGGTCGCCGTGGCGGTCTCGTAAGTGGCGGGTGATGTTGTCAAAGCGCACCAGTTGAAGGTGACATCCCCATAATAATCAGTCAAAGGATGAAACTTCAACTTGCCGATGTCGGCATAAGGAATCTCATGAGGCGTCACGACGAGTCCGCCGTTAAACTGTAAGGTGCCGCTGAGGCCATTGGGCAAAGAGGTGATTTTGACGGCGGTCATGCTGCCATAGTCATTTGCCGTATAGGAGAAATCGGAGGCATTGAAGGTGTAGGCGTCATTTCTTACTCCGTCAATCGTCTTGTTCTGCACCGTCGGCGGCATCAAGGGGTTAACCGTGATCACAATGTCCCCGCTTTCCGAAGCACTACCATCGGTGTGCGTAACCTCATAGTGAACGGCGCAGTTATCAGAGGTCAGGGGTGCGGTAAAAGTGACGCTGCTTACAGAAGGCGACAACGTGTAGCCGGACAGCGTACCATTTCCAGGTGCCACTGACAACGTGATGGTGTCGATGGGCAGGGGGTCGATAAAGTCGCTAAAGTTGATTTCGAAACTCTGCCCCGCTTTCACGGAGGTAGTGCCGGTGTAAGACACACTCGCGCCTTCAGCCAGAGCGGGCAAGCCGCCAATCAGCACCAACAGGGCCAACAGCATGGACATGGCTCTTTTTACAAGATTTCTAGACATAGTCAATATCCCCTTGAACGTAATTTGCGCACCAACGATTAGACGCAGAAATATTGGTTTCGGTTCCAGCTTTTTGAACAAAATTCTTGCGACACTCCCAGAGCAAACATGGGAATACTTCCAATTCGTTTCCCCCATCTTCAAATGGGAAAAGAAAAGCCCAACGCCCATTTCTCACAGCAAAAGCAATATGTAAAGAACAATATTGGCAAAGCCTGTAGACGGACATGATTATATCCCAAGCGTTGACATAATGCAAGTGGCAGAGCGTGGTTTGGGGGCAGGTTTTGTGGATTGCGTTGGAATATAAAAATGTACCACAGAGTTTTGCATCTGTGGTGTCAAATTAGGACTTATTTCGCAACGGCTTGGTGAAGCGCGAATGTAAATGTTCAAGGGAAACACCTCGATGTTATCATATTTTAGAATATAGAAGAATATACCAAAGTCTACTCAATTAATATCAAAGGCATAATATAACAAAATTTCTTACAAGCCTGTGTTAATATTGATGTGGTCAGCCGCTCTACGGCTGTGGATTGAAAAGATATAGATTGTGTAGATTTTGCTAACTGAAACAAGCAAAAAAGCTCGCTTTCGCGAGCTTTTTTGCTGCATACGTCTCTCCTCACGCAACACAAATCAAATTCATCAGCCGTAGGATACCGGCTACGAGCACAAAGACGCTCGAGACAAAATTGAAGCAATGGGACTTGGAGTCCTCGGTCTCTTCCGACTGTTTGGCCAATTGATAGAAAAAGATCAGCGCGGCCAAAACGATGACGCTGGAGATCACCTGCAAGGGGAACGTGTTGGGCAGACACGCACAGTCAGAATCCTTTGTGACGCTGCAAATGAGTTGCTTTTTCTGTGTCGAGGTGGCGATGTAGGTTAAAACTAAGGCGACAATGACCAACGCAATATAGTCCAGTGACTGGTCGATCACCGCCACTTGCTGAGCCACGGCGGGTGGTAGAGCTTTTGTCGGCGTGCACTCTGATTTCATAAAGACCTTCCTTTTGGCTTTCCTGGCTTTCAGCGCCGAATCCGGCGTAGAGTAAGAGCCGATTTTTTGTCATTATCATTGTAATGCCAAAAGGAAGAAGATGTTCCTCGCCGACAGGGATTCTCAGTGAATGTAACAAAAGAAAATTCGATGTTTGCTTTCGCCCGCCTGCGATGGGGGAAGAGACAAAAATGTTGCGAGCTTTTACCCACCTCAGGCCTGTTCCATCGCGCCTAAAATTGCTTTGAGTTCAGCCCAGTCGGCGTCGCTTTCGGTACAGGCCCAGATGTGCGTTTGCAGAAAGAGCTGCGACAGTAAAGTTTCAAAATACAACTGGTCTGACGTTTCAAACCTTTTCCATGTGGCGGTTTGCCCCAAAACGGTAAAACGTTCGGTCGAGTCGCCCTCCTCATAGCTCGGGGAAGGGTGCGCACCGTGATAGATGCCGATGTAAGGCGGGTTTGTGTCCTCGCCTAAGCGTCCCATCGCATGACATAACAGACGGTAAAATCTGGGCCATATTCCACATACGCGCCGTAGTTCTGCGGCAAGTAGAGCACGAAGTCGCCCGCTGTCATTCGGCGCGGGGACAGATTCATCTTTCGGTCTCCCGGCAACAAGGAACTCAGCGTTTGCTTCACCGTGTCCACAATCGTGTCCCGATGCCGCTGAAAGTATGCTTTGTCGCAGTAAACGCTGATATACTGGAGGCTGTCGTCGGTGTTCTTCACAACGGCCCAGCCCAGGGTTACTCGGCTTCCTGTGTCATCCGGCGTATCATCGGTCATGAGGGCCACGGAAAACGTCCCGCCGCCCGCCGTTTGCGCCGGAGTGAGTCGGGAAAGATTGGGCTCGATACAGTTGACGGCATTGCTTATGTTTGCATCGTCTTTGAGGTAGGTTGCGTCTTCCAGCACGTCGCCGGAGGATAGGCAAGCCGTCTCCCGCGCGGAAAACACAAGCTCGCCGCTGTCATCTGAAAGCAAGAGGCTGTCTTCTATCTGGTCGTTGGCGTCCGCAGCCATGACGCTTCGAGCGGACATGCCGGACAGGGTGCCTTCCGGGGCTTTTAGGAAAAGCCGCTGGTCTAAAAGGGAAGTATAACCTTCGGGGATATCCATCGGGACAAACGGGGATTCCGGGGGAAAATCTGCTTTGTTTAAGGGTCTGGCAACCGAAGGGTCAAAAGGCAGGGATAAAGTGCAGCCGTGGAGAAAAACCAGGACGAGCAGGAATGGCCAGCGAATCTTTCGCTTCACGCGAAACACCTCCCAATAAACTGTGAAAACCTGTTGCGCTGAAGTGTTCTTTCGCGGGGGCTGGTTTTAGGATATACTCTATTTGCAGGGCAAGAAAGGCACAAAAAGTCACAAAGAAAATTTTCAGAGGGTGAAAGAAATTCCGGGTTCCATGTGTCTCAGAGACAGAGGGGGGAAGGCCGATGGAGGAGAAACCTAAAAAGCGGCCCGACATACAGCGTTGGATGACGCAATACGGCGCGTCACTGCTGCGCATGAGCTTTCTGTACCTAAAAGACCATCATCTGGCCGAGGACGCCGTCCAGGACACACTGATCAAGGCCTTTGAGGGCTATGGAAGCTTTCAGGGCAGAAGTTCGGAAAAGACGTGGATCACGCAAATCCTGATCCATGTCTGCAAAAACTACCTGCGGGCCAACTGGTGGCGGCGCATCGACACGGAAGCGGCGCTGGAGGCAATCCCAGCCGGAACCGAGACGACACGAGACGACGCATTGCTCCGGGCTGTCATGGAATTGCCGAGCAAATACAAGAACATCGTCATGTTGCATTACTATCAGGAGCTCAAAATCCGCGAAATCGCCGAGGCGCTGCATATGCCGGAGTCCACTGTATCCGTGCGGCTAAAACGCGCGCGGGAGCGGCTCAAAACACAGCTCAAAGGAGAGGTAGAAGATGCGTGAACTAAAAAAAACCATAGATGAGAGACTTGAGAGGCTTCAAATCACCGACGTGTTTGAGGCCGAACTCTTGCAAAAACTCGCGGGACGACGCCGGAGAGCCACGCGTGCGCTCGCGTTGATGGCCGCGGCCTGTCTCTGCGCCGTGCTGGCTGTCAGTGCGCTCGCGGCCGGGGCCGTCCAAAGCAGCCGGAGCGACTTTTATCTGCGCTATCTGTCCCCGGAGGAGATGGCGGTGGCCGACGCCGCAGCCGAGCAATACGGCCCGGAGGTCTATTTCGAGGGGCTACAATCGGAGGATATGTACAGCCAGTATTTTTCGATCAACAAACTGGTGGAATACTTCGGCGACGAAGACATTCGGCACCGGGCGGTTTCGGCCATCACGCCGTTTTTGGAAAGCGAAGAGCCAAAGCTCCGTGACGCGGCCGCGTTTGCACTGAGTATCTTGAAGAAAACCTATGACCACCCGAATCTCTATCATATGGCGGACGGAAGCGTCATTTTTACGCTGTTTCAGGACTACTCGGATTACGGCAGCTACAACGAGCTTTGGAGAGTACAAAACGACGAACTCAGTCGAATTATGACATTTAGCAAACCCAGTATGTACATTACATCCATCACGCCGTCACCGGACCGAGAGAAAGTCGCGGTGGCAACGGGGTCGAACAAGAGCAGCTATCTCGTTGTGTTTGACCTGGAAAACGGATGGCTGAGCCCCGAACTTGTGGACAGCGCACGGGGGATTATCGCCTGCGACAAGGGTTATGATCTCTGGCAGCGGATGGACCATGAAAACTATTGTGGTTTGGACGGCCCGGTACAATGGGCGGATGACCATACCGTCGTATTTGCCGCGAGCTTTTCCTACGACAATACTGAAATCGTGGAAAGCGCCGAGGTGCGCTATGACATGACGGAGAAGAAAATCAGTTATCAGCAATGACTATGTATTTTCCCCCGCCAAAGGCGGGGGAAAATACACATAAGAAGCTATCTAGGTTCT
>CAYWWF010000006.1:14734-17658 GCA_964461745.1 uncultured Oscillospiraceae bacterium
TATTTTCCCCCGCCAAAGGCGGGGGAAAATACACATAAGAAGCTATCTAGGTTCTAAAATTCGGTTTCTGGGCAGCTCCAACTGCCGGTCGGGATTGAGCGGATATTCATAGTGGTCGATGATGTCTGAAATCAGCGCGAAGTCATAAACGCTCACATGCCCACGTGGATTGAAGCTGGTGCGGCCCGTGCCGCTCATGATGCCGAAATAATAGAGCTTGGCCATGCTGTGGTAAGCTGCATCCATGCGGGAGACGTCTTTGTGCGGCATGGTGTTGAAGTCAATGGTTTCGGGCAGAACAAGCATTCTGTCCAGCATGACCGCCAAATCACCGCGGGTCATCGGCTGATTGGGATTGAATTTCCCGTTTGTGCCCAGGACGACCTTTCGGCGTTTGAGTGCGCCGATCTGCCCACGGCCCGCGACATTCATCGTGTCGGAGAACGTGTCGGCGCTTGGTTCCGGTGTAAGATAGGTCAGCTCTGAGAGCAGTATAGCCACGTCGCCGCGCGTGAGGTTGGTTTTGCTCGTGACTCTTTTGCCACCCTCACTCGACAGGATGCTGATCAGCTTTTCTTGTTTCCCGTTGGAAGGTTTGTCCGGCTTGGGGCCTTTTCCATTGGTCGGCGGCGGCGTGGGCGTGGGTGCGGGTGTGGGTGTCGGGTTGGGTGCCGGCGAGGGGGTCGGGGTTGGCGCGGGCGCAGTCGTTCCGTTGAGCGCGCTGGTATAGAAATCCCAAACTGCCGTGTTTTCCTGGCCCAACGCCCAGCTTCCGGCGCCGGTGAGGTCGTAGTTGTGGATGACATCCAGCTTGTAACGCACGGCGGTCAAATCGTCGTACCAGATGTTGTAGGTGCCTTCGGTCAAGATGCGACCGCCCCAGATCTTCGGCTTGGGGTCACCGGCCTTGATGATTACAGTGGCGTTGGCCGACTGTGTGGCGGTGTCATATCGGTTTGTGGATTCGTAGTTTTTAAGCAGGAAATCGACGTCGTTGGCCGTGAGACCGATGCCGCCGACGGCCTCACCGGTCTTCCAATAGCGACCAAAGAACGGAATGCCGACAACAATTTTATTTTTGGGCACACCCTGATTCAATGCGTAGCGAATGGAGCCCTCAAAGAAGCTGCTGCTCGAGACGGGGCCGGCCGGGCCGCCGTGATAGGACTCGTCGTACGCCATGATCATCAGGTAGTCGCTGTAGTCCGAAAGCGCCTTGTAGTCATAAGAACCGTGCCAGCCCAAAGTCCAGCCTTTGGGATTGGCGGCTACGGCCACGCTGACCACCTTGTGCGCGGGGATTTTCTGTCGCAACAGACGCGTAAAGTCGGTATACTCCTGACGGTAGAGGTCGGTTACGTTTTCAATGTCAATGTTGACGCCGTCCAGATTGTACGTCTCAATCATCTGCGCGACCTGAGTAGACAGCGCCTCACGGTTTCGAAGCGCCATTTCACCGAGCGGACGATCCCAGTGGTTGCTGATGAAGGGGACAACCAAAACGCCCCGGTTGTGCATCTCCTGCACGAAAGCAGGGTCAATTTTCCCGGCGGGGGTGATCAGCAGGCTGCCGTCGGGGTTTACATCAAAATAGTCGGGGTTGACGGTTTTGATGGCGCCCTTCGCGGCGTCCAGTATCTTCAAATAGGAAATCGTCGTGCCGCCATAGAGATAGGTCAAACTTTCTCTTGCGGTGCTCGGTGATGAGGTGGTTGTGGGGATGTGGATGACTTGCCCGACATATATCATGCTGGGATCTGTAATTTGTGGGTTGGCCGCGGACAGTTCCTCCACGGTTACACCATGCTTTTGGGCGATGAGCCAGAAGCTGTCGCCCGGTTGTACGGTATAATCCAAGGCAAGCGCGGTGACGCACAAAATGAAGACAAGAGTCAGCGCCAAGAATAGTGAAAATAAACGTTTCATACCCGTCCTCCTTTTTTCGTATTTTCTGTATAACCTCACGCAGATATGTAAAAAAGAGGCGGGGAAATGTTGACAGAGAAGCGAGAATAATACAGAAAAATCCACGAAACAAGGTTGTTAAAATGACAGGGAGTAAAAATCAGAGTTGCTCCCTACCATCCCCAGAGGGTAAGACGGGTATGTCGCTTTCCCCACCCTGCCCGAGCAGTGCAGGGTTTACTTCGGGCAGATGCGCCCAGTAGCGTTTCGGCATGTGGCCCATGCGGCAGCGCGGGTTTAGGCGACTTTCAATCGCAATGGTGTCGTAAAAGCGCCGCCAGAGGCGCTGCAGGTACATCTCCTCGGTGGTGTCGGGAGAAAGTTCCAGGGCGTCAAAGCAGAAAATTTCAGCTTTACCTTTTTCATAGGCCATGGCCTCGTTGTGTGTGCGATCGACAATTAGCAGCCGTTCGCCCGAAAAACGGTCGGCAAAGTGGGGCGCGATTACGGGCAGGACATGGTTTTTCGGGGAGATTTCAGCGACCAGCACACCGGCCATCTCCCGAAAACGCACAAAACCAAGCAGCAAATGCGCTTCATTGTTCAGGTGGCGTACGGCTTTTTCGAGCACATCGACAAAGGGGTGCGTGAGATCCGCCGTGGCTTTGGGGCCGACCTTAAAACCATAGTGCAGAAAGCGCAGAATGTGCAGTTCTTTTTCCTCAAGGCAGGTCAAAAAAGCGTACTCCACAAGCTCACGCGCGGCATTGGATATCTTTCGGCGGATGCCGTCCAGCACGCGTCGGGCACGGGCGTCATCGGTTTGTATCTCGCGAAGCGCAAAAAGCACCGGGGTCTGGTTCTCATAAGTGAAAATGAAATAGGGAAGTTCGCGGCGCTCGAAACTCTCAAAGACGCAGCAGAGCAAACCCTGGAAACTCCCGTCGTAGAGGTAGGCTATATCTGACCGGTCAGGCATTTGACGCTATCCTCCCGTGTGGGTTCGGTATCGTGAAACA
>CAYWWF010000006.1:17758-21382 GCA_964461745.1 uncultured Oscillospiraceae bacterium
TCATCGAGCAGTTCACTGGCGTCAAATCCGTAGAAACGCAGGAGCCAGTCGGCCTGATAGAGTCGGTGTTCGCGCAGCAGAGGCGGCTTGCTGGTTACAGCGGGGAGCAAAGAGTCCACGTTGAGCGGTACATAGGCCGAAAAAAACACACGTTTGAGCTTGTACTTTTTGTAGAGAGCGGCGCTGAGATTGAGGATTTGATAGTCGGTGTCGGGCGTGGCGCCGATGATCATCTGCGTACTCTGTCCGGCGGGCGCAAACGCGGGCGCGTGTCGGTACTTGACCAAATCTGTGCTGTTCTCTGTAATTTTATCTGCAATCTGCGCCATCGGGCGCAAGATGGCCTCTTTTTTCTTGTCTGGGGCCAGTCGTTGCAAGCTGCCGTGCGAAGGCAGCTCAATGTTGACGCTCATGCGGTCGGTGAGTAGGCCCATCGCGGCAATCAGAGCGGGGTCCGCGCCGGGTATGGCTTTGACATGGATGTAACCGAAAAAGCGGTACTCTTCCCGCAAAATACGGAGAGTTTGAATCATGAGCTCGCAGGTTTTATCGGGCGAACCGACAATGCCGGAACTCAGAAACAGCCCTTCAATATAATTGCGGCGGTAAAAGGCAATGGTCAGGTCGGCCAGTTCCCGGGGCGAAAAGGTCGCGCGTGGGATGTCGTGACTCCGACGGTTTACGCAGTAGACACAATCGTAAATACAGACGTTGCTTTGCAGCACTTTGAGCAGGGAGATGCAGCGCCCGTCGGCGGAAAAGCTGTGGCAGATGCCGGCCGCCGCGGCGCTGCCCAGCGCGCCCGGAACACCCGCGCGATCGACGCCGCTGGAGGTACACGCGACGTCATACTTCGCGGCGTCGGCGAGCACCGCGAGCTTATCGGACAGATCCATCGGGCGTAACCTCCTTTGCTAGGAACGTATGTTCTTATTCTAAAGGATGTTGGGGGATTTGTAAAGGGGGAAAATGTTTGCATACAAAAATAGTTGGTGACGAAAACAACGCTTTCGCACACCAACTATGGTCAATACAATTGGATCTTTTAGAAAAAACGTGATAGTAACTCACGTCTATAGAGTCTCTAAAAGATCTCTCCAATTCTTTGGGAATCCAATGTGCCGGTAATCTATATCGCCATGATATTCCCCAATCAGCCGATCCAAAGAGGGGAAAAAGTCCAAAGTCCACTTTTTCTGATCCGGATATAAGAATTTAATCACCAAGATGTAATCAAAGAGTCTTTTTCCCAAAACATACGGGAATCCCTTTTTTGACTTTGGTGTTGCCGGGAAGTATACATAGTACAGACGTGAGTAATGGGCACAAGCATTCCTTAAGTCACATAAACAGTGCAGCCAACTCATAACTTCCTCATAATGCGCGTGAAAAACACTTCGGGCGATCTCTTTCTTTTGCCAGGTTAACATGTCCGCGTAAAGCTTGGACAACATGCCAAAGGTAAACAACTCGATGATGACCCACAACGGGAATTGTCCGTTATAATTCTTTTCGTGATGTATCACAAATAACTTCTGCCTGTTGTTGAATTGAACTTCCTTAATACGTTTCAGAAAATCCTCGTGATTGTGTTTTGGGTCAAATGCATCCGGACGCAAATATCCGATTTCTCCGAATTCTTTTGCATGTTCATACGACAATCTAGCCCGAAGCATGATCTCGATTTCTTCTATGTACGACAACAACAATCCACGCAATTTTCTGTCAAACTCGTAGATGCGGTACACTTTATGGAAACTTGTATCCGGTATATACCTATCATTCTCGTCCTTAAAGGGCAAGAAATAACCTGTCAGTCGATAATAGCTGATGTTTTGCAAGACTTCTTTGGCCCACGCCGGATCGGACACAAAGCAATCCCGTGAAATTAGTTTCTCCAACTGTTGGTCATAAGTATTGTGTTTTTTCAACTCCACGTTACAACACCTGACTAAAAAACGTCCCCCCCTGGGACACATCGTACACAAGAGTGCCGAGAGGTGCGGGGGGGCCTTGTCAGCTTCAGTATAATCCAGAGACAGGCCTTTTGTCAATGGGGAAACCAGTTTGCAGATCGCACCACCAATTCATTTCTTACGCCGAAGCAAAAAAACCAAACCGGTGACACACAACGTAACAAACAGGGCAAGGGCCGCGATGAGCCACGGGAACATACGAGTCAACAAAAAGATTACCGTGGGGCCGTCGGCGCCGCCGATGATGCCAATCATAGAAGTTCCTCCTGTCCGTCAAGACACTGAAAGCTGCCAAACGCAACAGTTGACAGCTTTCAAATCATTCTTGGAGCGGGTGATGGGAATCGAACCCACGCTGCCAGCTTGGAAGGCTGGAATTCTACCATTGAACTACACCCGCAGGATTCCATGTCGAATTTTGTGGAAAACAGGGAACCATTTGGTTTTCCAAAAGTCTAAGGCCATTAGAGTGTACCACGCCCACAGGGCGATGTCAAGGATCACAAAGTGGGCGCGTCGGACAACCATAGCGGGAATGTCGGGGACAAGCCGCGTCGTCATGGCCGCTTGGCCGTGTCCCCTATCGATTGCCTCAAACCGTCCACTTGCTGTGAATCAGCGCGACGACGTAGCGGCGACCGTCCACGCGCTCAAAGACGACTTTAAGGCTGCTCCAATCCAGAAAATCGATTGCGGGGTCGCCCGGGTAATTAAACTCTACGAATTCCGCGTCGGGGAAGACCTCTTGTACATTGTCCGGCGTGCTTCCGACTTTAAGCACCTGATTTAGGCCGATGCGAGGCGCGTTTAAGTAGTCTTTGTCCCATACATAAGATTGAAAATATTGCACGGGCGTGAGCTGGATCGGCGCGCCTTCCCCATCCGTGATACCCCAGATGTGCGCGGTTCGGTCGGTGTCAAAATTGCGCACATCGCCTGAACGGAAGCACAGATCCTTTTGAAGATCCACATGGGAATATGGCGAAAAGACCAGTCCTTTTTCCGGATGGACGCGGTCGGCCAGCGCACGATAATCCCCGACGGACACCATGGCCGCGACATCCAACGCGTCCAACAGCAGCAGACGCTCGGACATAGGCGGATCGGTTGGCGTGGCGACGTTGAGGATGTGCGTCGCCGGGATAGAGTCGGGGCGATTGATGTCCAACAGCATCGAGAACAATAGACCCAACAGAAAGCCCGACAAAAGACCGGGCAAAACCCCGAAAAGCAAGATTCGTTTGTGTTTCATGGGAAAACCTTCTTTCCACAGACGGTTGCCACTGTGGCGTGACGCATTGTAAATTGACACCAGATTGATTAAATATTGTTACGGTTTTAAGCTTGACGAAACGGCGCGAAAGGACTACAATAAATCCGGTTTATAGTAAAAACTTGAAGAAACTTGAAAGAAGAGGGCGATGTCGGTCGGGTGATGAGGATTTAAGAAGAAAACATACGAAAAGAGCGTCACGGCTCTGTCAAATGCAGAAGATAGAACGAGAAAACAGGCGCCTTTTCTGGAGAAGCGGAGATAGGTGCCCCGGGTTATCAGAGGTGAAAGAATGAACAAAAGACAAACGAAACAATGCGCTGAGAGGGAAAAGAGAAAGAGACTGTCAAGCCTTACGTCGCTTTGCCTGGTGGC